>NZ_JACEGK010000465.1:0-6384 GCF_056859195.1 Streptomyces sp. NH27 | reverse complement strand
TCCTTGGAGTCGCGGACCGGGACGGCGTCGGGGTGGCCGTTCGCCACTTCGATGCAGCTGTTGGGGTCTGGGTTGTCGCTGTAGGTCGACTTGCGCCAGGTGTACGGCATGTCACGTGCTCCTTCGACGGGGCGAGTGTCGAGCGGGGCGTGGGGCTGGGAGAATAAGTGTGGGGCGCAAGCGGCTACTTCGGAAAGCCACTTGCGCCCCTTTGGCCTGAATTGGGTTCAGGTGGTCGGGAATTCGTCCGCCTGGACGGCCGAGACGAACGACGTCCACGCGTCAGCGGAGAAGGTCAGGGCCGGGCCCTGGGGGTCCTTGGAGTCGCGGACCGGGACGACGCCGGTGAAGCCGTCAGCCACTTCGATGCAGCTGTCGGGGTCCGCGCCGCCGCTGTAGGACGACTTCCGCCAGGCGGCAGCGCTCAGGTCTGGGGTGAAGTGACGCATGACGTGGTGTCCTCCAGTGATTTGTGTAGTTGCTGAAGAGACTCGGAGGGTGACAGTGCGGAGTCCCTGAGCTGATCGTAGAACAACCGCAGCTTCTCCACGTCCTCGAATTCCTCGATGAGTTGACCGCTCCAACTGCTCTCGACGTACGCGACTGTTTGCCCGCTGTGCAGCCAGAGCAACTGGAGCGAGCTGTTGATCAGACGGTGTAGGCCCGCCCGGAACGGCACGATCTGGAGGGTGATGTGTGGCTGCTGGGCGGCCTCGATCAGCTTCTCCAACTGCTCCGTCCAATCGCTTGGGGAGAGCGTCGGCCTTCGCAGCACAGACTCGTCGAGTAGGCCGCGGTAGGGGATCGCTCGGCTCCCGGTGAGGACGATTTGCCGGCTGATCCGCGCGTCCACTACCGCAGCCAACTTCTTGCCGCTACCCGGGGTTGTGGTGCGCAGGAGTTCCTCTGCGTAGGCCCTCGTCTGAAGCAATCCGGGGACCGTACTGACGCTGAACTCCTGAATGCTGGTCGCGTCGGCCTCTACCTCAGCAAAGCCGCCGTACCTGCTGCGCTTCGCCTCCTCCTTGGCCAGCCGCCAGAGGTTGACCAGGTGCCCGGTTCCGTACACCTTGTCCAGCGCTTGCGCGGCCTCCAGCGTGCCCAGCCGGCCGCCCGTCTCGAGGCGGTGGAGGTACGACTGCTCGTAGTTGCAGCGGTCGCCCAGCTCGACGAGGGTCCACCCGTGCAGCCTGCACAGTCGCGCGAGCTCTTCCGAGTACACCAATCGAGCTGAGATAGTGCCTTCTTCGATGCTGTTCATCTGAAAAAAGAGCCCTTTCTCCTTGTCCTGGCATCGGAGCAAGCCGCGCACTACGCGCGCAGGATGCCGGGATGTTGCGTAGTTTCGGTCTGCTGTTGTGCATGCCTGGCTCGCCATCTAGTCGCATATGTACGGCAATGGCTCACCTCTGCCGATCGTAGAGTGCACACGGCATTCTTGTTCACAGAACGTCAGGATCCGATCACAGAAGGACCGATCAGATGGTGTACCCGGAAGGCACATGGGTGGTGGACACGATGACGGGGGACCTCGGCGAGGTGCTGCGGCAGACCGGTGGCCTGCTGTCCCTCCAGCGGCCCGGGCGCCGCGGGTTGTGGTCGGCGGACCCCGGGAGCGTGCGGCCGGCCACCGAACAAGAGGTGCGCGCCGAGGCGTTGGCGGGGGCGTGGGTCGAGGCGGAAAGGGTGGGCGTGTGATGCGGAAGTTGGGACTGGTGCTTCTGATGGGCTGGACCGGGATCGTCGTGCTGGTCGGGTTGGCGGCGTTGTGCGGGCTGGAAGTCGGGCTCGTCATCGCGGCTGATCCGTACGGGCCTTGACGGTTCGGCTCCCTTGATCGCCCGCTCCGGCCGTGCCGAGTCCAGGCAAGGTCCCCGTCTTCCCACCCCCGGGCGGGGTTGGACTCACGGTTTGGTCGCCTACGGCCGGAGCGGGTCTCTTCTGCACACCGCAGCTACGTCGCGGCTACGTCGCGGCGGAAGCAACAGGAACGAGAACGTGAGGAGTTGGGCCACATGACCGTGCAGCGCGCGCAGCGCTTCATCTGCGGCCGGCGGACCCTGGTGCCGGACGAGTTGGTGCGTACGGTGCTGAGCCTGGTGAAGGCGGACGACGTGTACGCGTACACCCGGGAGGACATGTTCGCGACGCTGGTGTGCACGATCGAGGTGCACAGCACGCCGATTCACTACGGTGCGGCGCTCAACCTGCGCGGGCCGGAGGCCGGGACGTTGTGGGCGTTGTGGCGGGACGGCGGCGCCCCGAACGCGGTGATCGAGATACCGGACTGCCCGGCCGGGCGTGAAGTGGATTGCCCGTGCAGCGAGTTCGATGGGCACGCGGGCGGGCACAGCTGGGAGCTGGACGACCCGCCCCGGATTGCGACGACGTTCCCGCTGCAACAGCGGTCGTGGCCGTAGCGGGGCGCGACCCGCAGAGCCGTGCACCGTAAGGAAGTTGGGCACGTGGTGCGGCGATGTCGTGGTGCCGTGCTGCCCGTCGTCGAGCCGACCGTCCGCCGTGAGCCGTAGCGCCCCGTGCGGCCGTAGCGCCGTACAGCCGTACAGCCGTAGAGAAGGAACACCTCGCATGATCAGCTTTCCGCCCGCCCCGGCCGAGTTCCCGGTGTTACCCGGACCCGCGCGGCAGTGGACCCTCACGGCGGTCGACGGGCACACCCTCAGCGGCTACCTGCCGCCGTGGGCCGGGGACGACCCGAGCGAACACCACGTGCCCGTAGAGCAGTTGGCCGACCGACTCGCCGACATCCACCACAGCGCCCGCTTCCCCGGGCAGACCACCACCGTCTACACCGTGGCCGATCCCTCCGGGCTTCCCTCCGAGCAGGAGATCTTCTCCTGCACCCTCGACTGCACGCCCTACGCCCAACTCCCCGACCCCCGCGTACCGGTGGCCAACATCCATCTGTGCGAGGAGAGTTGGATCACCGACCTCGATCCGGACGGGCTGCTCCGGGTGGCCGACCTGCTCCGCGCCGAGGCCGACCGGCTCGACCGCGAGGTGCGTCCCGCTCTGATCTCAGCTCGCAATGACTGGGCCGCTCGGACCCGACCCGAGCCCGACGGCTCGCCCTGAGCGCCCGGCCGGGCGCTCCGTGAGTGTCAGGTGCGCGTCCTCCAGCGCTTCCAGCGTCTGGTCCTCGCCCAGGGTGTCGCCGACCGCGCGGTCGCCGAACGAGTCGTCGTACGGTGCGCCGTCCCGCGTTTCCAGCCGGGCGTCGGCCGCTGTGGCGGTGGAGAGGTAGTGGCCGACCAGGCAGGCGGCGGCAGGGCGGCGGCATGTGACGAGCGCGGCCGTGTGCGGTTCGGCCGGGAGCTCTGGTCAGCGGTCTACCCAGTCCGGCGCCCACACGTCGTGCGGGGTTCGCGGGCCCGCGGTGCGCAGATGGTCGCGTAGCGCGGTCAGCACAGGGTGCTGGTCTCCGCTGCGGAACAGCAGCGCGTGTGGGTAGACGGGGGTCGGGTCGTGCAACGGGATGCGCCGTAGGTCGTGGTTCTGGGGCCACAGGTACCGGTCCCCGCTGCCGACGAGGGTGGCCGGCGAGGCCGAGTCGGCGAGCGCGTCCATCAGGGCCTCGTCACCGAAGTGGGGGCCAAGCGCGTCGATACTCAGGCCGAAGGCCCCGGACAGCGCCTGGTAGAACGCGGCCCACTCCGTGCCCGTCCTGATCCCGGGGATCCAGATGCGGTGGCCGGCCAGGTCCGCGGGACTGGCCCAGGGCGCGTCAGCCAGCGGGTGGCCGGGTCCGACCAGGAGCTCCAGGGGTGCGTCCAGGAGTCGTTCGGCGCTGATCCCGGCCGGGACCTGGTCTGCCGGCACGGCACGGAAGGACGCGTCGATGGTCCCTTCGAGCACCGCATGGGCGGCCTGGGCGGCGTTCTCACTGCTCAGCGTGACCGCGTCCAGGTCCGTCTCGGGGTGGGAGCGGTAGAACCGGTAGACGGCCCGGGCCGGGGAGATGCGCCGATTGAGGACATCGACGCGCAAGGGACGGCTCCCGGGGCGCACGGCCCGCTCGGCCTGATCGATGGCCGCCAGGACCTTCTTGGCGTGCGGCAGGAAGACCTGCCCGTCCAGGCTCAGCCGGGAGCCTCGGGAGGTCCGCACCAGGAGCGTGGCCTCGATATGCCTCTCCAGGGCCGCGATCCGCTTGGAGACCGCCTGCTGACTGATGCCCAGCTCGTCGGCCGTAGCTTGGAACTGGCCGGTCCCAGCGACGACCACGAACGTGCGCAACGCTTCGACATCCACGGTTCGACCCTACTTCCACAACCATTGGTTGTGTCTGGTGTGGTGCGGGGTTGTTTGATCGAGTGTTCTGCGCGGTGATGGGATCAGCGCATGTCAACCCGCACAGAGCAGGTTATGTATGTCCAGACGCCTGAGTTCGCGCGTCATGTGGAGCGGATCGTGGAGGTGACCGATGCGACGTCTCGACTGAACGTGCTTCCGTTCAGCGAGAGCGAGGTTCGCGCTGAACTACTTTCTGTTGTGTTCGGTGGCCCGCTGCCGGAATCGGTGGTGATCTACCCGCCGTTCTTCACCGAGTGCGGGCTGAACACGACGTTCGGGGAGAACGTCTTCGTCAACCAGGGATGCACCTTCATGGACAAGGGAGGCATCCGTATCGGGAACGGCGTCATGATCGCCCCGAAGGTCAGCCTCATCACCGGAGGCCATCCACTGCCCCTGGCCGAGCGCCGCGAGTACCTCTCCTTCGCCCCGATCGTCATCGAGGACGACGTCTGGATCGGGACGGCTGCCGTGATCACGCAGGGGGTGACCATCGGTGCCGGTGCGGTGGTCGCTGCCGGTGCGGTGGTCACTCGTGATGTTCCTGCCGGCACCGTGGTCGCGGGAGTGCCCGCCCGGGTGATCAAGAAGATCGACTGAGACCGACCAGGCTGCTGGACCGGGTGCGCAGCACCTCGTTCGCAGAATCCACCACCGCCGCCCCTTACGGCGTACCGCTCCCTCAGCACCGAGACGCCCCAAGAGGCAATCTAGGCGCGCTCGGTGAGGAGTGTCGCCAGACGGGCGGCGAAGTCGGTGATCCGGTCCAGCTGCGGCCCGCCGCGGGTGACGTGGAAGCCGTGCCGCAGTCCCCAGTAGGTGGCCTGGACGGCGTGCAACTGGGCCCAGCGTTCGACTCGTTCGCGATCGAGTTCGGCGGTCTCGGCGAAGACGTCGAGCGTGCGGTGGATCGCCTTGCGCAGGTCGTCCGCTTCGATCAGCCGCAGCGCGAGCGACTTGAGCAGCGTGCCGCAGTCGTAACCGCGGTCTCCCGCATACCCCTTGGGATCGACGGCCAGCCAGGGCTCGCGGTCCGCGCGCAGGATGTTGCGGGGGTGGAGGTCGCCGTGGATCAGGGTGTCCGGCTGGTCGCGGCCCAGTTCGCGGACGGTCGCGACGGCGGCGGTCACCACGCGGGGAGGCAGGACGGACGCCAACTCCGCCGCGTCAGTGTGGAGTTCGCGCTCCCATTCGTCGACCTGCCCGCGCAGCCGGGGCAGTTCGGGCGGCGCGGGGACGGCCAGCCGGTGACTGATCCGCCCGGCGGCCGTCACGATCTCGTCGGTGTCGTCGATCTCCGCGAGCGTCGATGGGTGGGCCCGCTCCAGCAGCATCGCGAAGCGGTCGTCGTCCCGCTCGTACAGCAGGACGGCGCCGTGCCCGCGCCATGCCGCGAACGCGTCGGGCTCATGGACGTTGCCGGGGTGCGGGAAGGACACCTTCAGTACCGCGAGGTCGCCGTCGCGTCGTCGTACCGGCGCGATCAGGCCGACGCCGCCGTGGAGGAGTGGGCCGTCCGGTACGCACGTCCAGCGTTCCAGCAGGTTGTCCACGATTCCGGGCAACTCGGCGAGCCAGGCCGATCCCCGGGCGCCCTCGCGGGCGACCGTGCTCTGCGTGAACGCCTCCGGTATCGCGGTCATCCGGGCACCCTATGCGCTGGTCCGGGCGCTGGTTTCCGTACCGAGCCCGGCGGTGGACCCGGAGCCGTCCCCGGCGGCGGTGGCGGCGGGCGGCGAACAGGTAGACGCCGCCCAGGTCCTCCTCGGCACCCACGCCCTGCCCTGGACCGTATTCATCCTCCTCGCCCCCGCCTTCGCCGCCACCTCCGCCGCCCGCACCCACGGCTTCCCCGCCGTCATGGGCGGGAGCCGAGGGGCGGCGCCGCAAGGGTGAGTGGCAAGGGTGAGCCGTACGGGCGAACGGCCTTACCGGACAGCCCCGTTGACCGTTGACCATTGACCGCTCAGCGGCGCTTGATCACCTTCACCGCCTGCCCGGGGCGCCAGACCTGGATGACCAGCAGTTGCTCTTCCTGGTCGACGGAGGTGAGCACGGCCTCGGTGAGGT
>NZ_JACEGK010000464.1:0-6413 GCF_056859195.1 Streptomyces sp. NH27 | reverse complement strand
GGATCTTGGTGCCCGGGGCCGTGACTCTCAGGACGGGGAATGCTCCCCTGGCACGCGGGTCACGGCGAGGACGGCCATGTCGTCCTGGCGGGTGTGGCCCGTCCACCGGTCGACGTCCTCGGTGAGCGCGTCGACCAGGTCCCGCGGGTCCTCGAAGCGGCGGCCGGCCAGCGCCGAGCGGCACGGATCGTAGAAGACGCCCTTGCGGTTACGGGCCTCGGTGACGCCGTCGGTCACGAACAGCACCGTCCCGCCTGGCGGCAGGCGCCAGGAGTCGGCGGGGCGTACCGCCCCGTCCTCGGACACCGGCGCCAGCCCCATGCCCAGCGGGAACGCGGGCACGGCCGGCGGCAGCGGTACGAACGTCCCGCCGGTGATCAGGTATGGGGGCGGGTGGCCCCGGTTGACCACGTGGAGCGTCCGGCCGTCGGGGGTCACTTCGGCGAGCAGCGCGGTCGTGAACTCCTCGGTCGGGTGGTTCATGGTCTCGTGGGCGGCGTTCCGCGCCAGCGCCTCGTCCATCCGGCGGGTCAGCTCGGGCAGGTCCGGCGCGTGCTCGGCCTCCTGCCGGAACGCGCCGATCGCCACGGACACCGCGCCGACCGCCTGCATCCCCTTGCCGCGCACGTCCCCGATCATCATCCGCACCCCGAACGGAGTCTCCTGCACCGCGAACAGGTCCCCGCCGATCCGCGCCTCCGCCTGCGCCGCGCTGTACATCGACGCGACCGCCAGTGGTCCGGCCCGGGCCGGGGGCTGCGGGAGCACCGCGCGCTGTGCCGCCTCCGCGACCTCCGTGGCCCGGGCGAGGTCGCTCATCTGCCGGCCCATCAGCACGTTGACCACCAGCGCCAGCACCCCGACCACGCCGACCACCGCCAGGTCCACCAGGCTCGACAGCCACGTCCGCTCCCGGTTGAAGTCCAGCCCGACCGACGCGACGGACGCGAGCACCGCGAACACCACGCTCGTGCGGAACGACAGCGCCGCCGCCGCGACCAGCGGAGCCGCGGCCAGCAGCGGCAGCCCCACATACGGTTCCGGCCCGAGCAGGTCGAGCAGCGAGCCCGACACCAGCGCGAGCGTGGCGAGCGCCCCGGGCATCCAGGACGCCCTCAATGATCCGGCCCGCACTCCCATCGCCCGTGCTCCTCATGGCGTCTGGTCGCCGGGGCCACCGCCGTGGCCGCCCGTGGTGCCCGCCGCGGGCACTTGCCCATCCACCGTAGCCCCTGGTGGTAGGCCCGCAAGCCCGCCGCCCCGCACCCCGCCCCGCCCCCGACCCGACCCGGGCGCGCCCCCCGTCGACGCGGAGGGCGCGCCCGGACTCGTGTCGTCGCCGTTTCGGACGGCAGGCCGTCCGCTCAGCTCATCCGCCGAAGCTGATCGCGAAGAGGTGGACGGTGCCCGACGCGCCGGTCACGGGGAGCGTCACGGACGCCACCGTCTTCGTCGCGTCCAGCGGCACCTTCACGGAGAAGACGTACGCCTTGACGTTGTCCTTGCCGCCGCTGCCGGTGTCGCGGTAGTCGGTGGTGACCGCGGTGGTGTTACCCGGTACCGGCTTGGTGCCGGCGCCGTTGAGCGTCCAGTCCGAGAACGTCACCGTCGCCTTGGCGGTGGTGCCGTCGGTGTAGGTGACGGTCAGCGCGCCGGGGACTCCGCTGCCGTCGGTCGGTGCGTTGGTCGCCGACCCCAGCAGCCCGAGGTACGCGCCCGACGTGCCCGCCGGCTGCGGGAGCGTCTGGCCGGCCACCTCGAGGTTGTCGGGCCGTCCCGAGGTGATCGTGGGCCAGGTGTAGTCGAGGCCGTCGGCGCTGACCTTCGCGCCGCCGGTCACCCCGGCCGCGGCCAGCGCGTCCTGCGAGTACGCCCAGCCGCCGTCGTCGAAGCCGCCGGAGAAGTGCGCGGCGTCGGGGTAGATGCCCTCGTTCGTCTCGTACGGCCACAGCTCGCCGGGCTTCGCGACCGACACCCGCAGCGTCGCGCTCGCGAGCGCCGCGCCACCGCTGTGGTCGGTCACCGCGAAGGGCACCGCGTACGCGCCTTCGGCGTCGCCCCCGGTCACCGTCACCTTCGCCTCGGCGCTGCCCGACGGCGGCACCGTCACCGAGCCCGACGAGGTGCCGAGCGTCACCCCCGACGGCGCGGTGGCCGCCCAGTCGGCGGTGACCGCCTTGCTGCCGAGGTTGGTCAGCCGCAGCGTGGCGTCACCCGAGTCCCCGGGCGCGACGATCAGCCCGTCGCTGCTCGGCCCGGTCGCCGCCAGCACCCGCCCGCCGCCGGTGGCGTCGGACGGCGGAACCTCGTCGGCCGCCGAGCCCCATGACGTGTTCGGCACCGTGTTGAGGCTGTAGTCGAGCGTGCCCGCCTTCTTGAACTGGTCGAAGGTCAGCCAGGAGCCCTTCCACGCCTTGCCCTTGACGTTCAGCGCCTGTACGTAGGGCGCGTTCGTGGCGGCCTGCGGGGCGTTGACCGCGACCTGCTTGCCGTTGCCGAAGGTGACCTTCGAGACCGGGAACACCGGACTGCCCAGCACCAGCGTGTCGGTGCCCGGCGTCTCCGGGTACATCCCCAGCGCGGACCACACGAACCACGAACTCATCGCACCCAGGTCGTCGTTGCCGAACGAGCCGACCGGCGCGTTGAAGTACAGGTCCTGCTGCGCCTCGCGCACGGCCGCCTGGGTCTTCCACGGCTGTCCCAGGTAGTTGTACTCCCAGGGGATCTCCAGGCTCGGCTCGTTGCTCAGGTCGGCGTTGGTGCCCGACGGGTCGGCGATGTCGCTCAACAGGCTGTCCAGGTAGGACCCGTAGGCCGCGGTGCCACCACGGGCAGTGATCAACTGCTGGAGGTCGAACGGCACCATCGGGGTGTACTGCGCCGACGTGCCCTCCACGAAGCCGTTCGAGGTGCCCGGCGTGAAGCCGCCGGCGAACTGCCCGTCGGAGTCCTTCGCCTGCATGTAGCCGGTCTGCGGGTTGAAGACGTTCATCCAGTCCTGCGCGCGGGTCGCGAACTTCTGGTAGTCCGCCGTCCTGCCCAGCGACTTCGCGAAGGACGCCAGCGCGTAGTCCGCACTGTCGTACTCCAGTTGGGTCGAGACCGGGCCGTAGAAGTTGCAGCAGGAGTACGTGCCGTCCAGCGGCAGGTAGCCCTTCGCGTCGCGCACCGCCTCGCCCGGGCGGTCCTGGTTCGGCGCGGTCGCCTCGTGCTCCATCGCCGACAGGGCGTGCGCGGTGTCGAAGTTGCGCACCCCGAACGCGTAGGCGTCGGCGATGATCGAGGTGGCCGGGTCGCCGACCATGACGTAGCTCTCGCCGTTGTTCGACGCCCACTTGGGCAACAGGCCGGTCTGGTCGTAGCCGTTGAGCATCGAGGTGACGATGTCACCGGTCTGCTTCGGCGCGACCATCGCGATCAGCTGCGTCTGGGAGCGGTAGGTGTCCCAGCCCGAGTAGTTGGCGTACTGGGCTTTCTGACCCTGGGTCAGTTTGTGGACCTGGTCGTCCATGCCCATGTACTGGCCGTTGTCGTCCGAGAACACGTTCGGGTGCAGCAGCGCGTGGTAGAGCGCGGTGTAGAACTGCACCTGCTGGTCGTGGCTGCCGCCGCCGATCCGCACCCTGTCCAGGACGTCGTTCCACGCGGTGTGGTTGGCCTTCCGCATGGCGTCGAAGTTCCAGCCCTTGACCTCGGTCGACAGGTTGGACGCCGCGTTGTCGTCGCTGGTGTACGAGATGCCGACGGCCGCCGTCACCGCGGGCTTGCTCGCCGTGTCGAACGTGAGGTACATGCCGTTGGCGCCGGTCACCGGCGCACCGGCCGTCGCGGACTTGGCCGCGGAGGAGCTGTTCGGGCTCGCGGTGGAGTTGTCCGGGCTCGCGGAGGGCGAGGCGCCGCCGCTCGGGTGCACCTTCGGCGATGTGCTGCCCGGCACCGTGAAGTGCTGCTCGTGCAGCGGGGTGTTGGGGTGGGTGGCGAGCTTCTGCTCCGGCCGGCCCTCGCTGAGCTTGGTGGCGTCGGGGTTGATGGTGCTGCCGACCCAGGTGCCGCTCGCGGTGAACGGCTGGTCGAACTTGATGTCGAAGTGCAGCGTGTAGCGGTTGGCCGCGCCGCAGAAGTGCCCGCTGTCGACCGACCCGCTCACCTCGCGGTTGCCGACCACCCGCACCCGGGTGCCGTCCACCTGCGACGCGCCGCTGCTCAGCTTGAGCAGCAGGTTCGACTGGGCGCCGGCCGGGAATGTGAACCGGCCCAGGCCCGCCCGCGTGGTGTCGGTCAACTCGGTCTTCACGCCGGCGGAGTCGGTGACGCCGTAGTAGCCCACGCCGGTCTGCTCGTCGTCGTGGCTGAACTGCGAGGAGAGGTTGGACAGGTTCCCGGACAGCGCGCCGGTGACCGGCAGGATCGGCACGTCTCCGGCCACGTCGCAGCCGGGGCCGGAGACGTGCGTCAGGCTGTAGCCCGAGATCTTGCTGTCGTTGTACTCGTACCCGCCGCCCTGCGTCCGGTCGGGCGTGGTGTCCGGCCCCCACTGCATCATGCCGAACGGCACGTCGGGCCCGGGGAAGGTGTTGACGGCGCCCGAGGTGCCGATCAGCGGGTTGATCAACGCCGCCGGGTCCGCGACGAGTTGCGGGCCTGACGCCGCGCCGGCGCCGGCCAGGGACTGGATCGGGAGCGCCGCGATGCCCAGAAGGGACACCACGGCGAGGCGTTGACGGAATCTGCTGCTGAAACGGGGCCCGTAGGGGCGCCGTTGTCCGACCATCGGTTGCCTCCGCGATTCGTCGTCACACATGGGTGTGCCAGGGACGGGTGGCGTCCTCGATCGACAGCGACGTCGTAGGGCTCACGGACTGACAACGTTGCCAATCTGCACGAGGCATGAGTAGAGCGCGGACTCTGAGGGCGTGTCAATGACCGCGGGGCAGTCTTCACTCCCGTCGCTCCCACCACGCGCACCTCCCCAGGCGTGTCGCGAGCGCCCCGCGGGAGGGTGTGCCGACGGCTTCGGCGGAGCTCGGGTCGCGTGTCGCGTCTGTGTGAAGGCGCCGGCATCCCGTGGGTGCCACTGCCCTCCGGGCGGCCGATCGCGCGGCGGAACGATCGCGGCGCGCGCGTTCAACCAGGCCCCGTAACAGGCCGGTTCGGGCCGCCCCGGGGACGCCGGCCGCGAACGGGCTCGGCCCGGCGGGTCCTTCGCCGGCGGGCGGACGGGCGGCCGAACCGGCGCAGCCGAAGCCGGCGGAACCGTCGGGACCTGCCGTGTCCGGCACAGACGTCCCCAGGGTCGTGGTCGCGAACCCGCTGTACGTGGCACCAGTCGGATATGACCTGCACCAGGACCTACAGCGGGTCCGCGCCGATCCCGGATCGAATCGTGTCAGTGGCCGGTGGCAGGCTTACGGGGTGCTGATCGAGGGATACGACAACGGCCCGCTGGTTGCGGGGGAGTTTCTGCTGGCCCGGCCGGGATTCTGGTCGAACTACCTGATGGCGATGTGCGGCGACGGGACGAGTGCCGGGCGCCCCGCTCCGGAGTGGTTCGGCGACGACGGCGCCGATGCCGATGCCCTGTCCGAGGTCCTCTCGGACCCCGATTCCTGGCCGGTGTTCCGCGTACCCGCTACAGACGGTCCTGGGGCAGTGGTGATCTACCGCAACCTGGTCGGCGACTGCGGCATCGACTACCTCCTCACCCACCCGTGTCGGAGCCGCGCCCGGCAGATCGCCCACTGGGAAGGGGAGTTGACGGGGGCCGGACTGACGTGGCACGAAGTGGTCCGTATCGCCGACAACCCGGCGCCCACCGTCGAAGGGGTCGAGGACGCGGCCGCTCGCCTCCTGCTGCTCCTTCCCCTCCTCGACGACCTGGACGTGCCAGGGGACGCGCCGACCAGGATCAGCGCTGCCCTGACGTCGGTCGGAGCGCCACAGGCCACCGCCACCGGCACGGCGGAGCGCCTCATCACCCACCTGATGGGAAGGACACGGCACGATCCGACGTGGGCTTCGCCCCTGAGCGGCAGCTAGTGCCCCTCCCGGCAAGGTTTGCCCCGCTCGCCGCTCTGGCACGCGCGTCCTCCCCCTGCCTTCGGCGGGTGGGGGCACCCCCGGCGAAGCCAGGGGGAGTGCCCCCAGCGTTGGCCGAAAGCCCGAGTAGACGCACTACGAGGGCTTCCGGCCGCCTTGCGGCCTGGGGGCACCCCCACGCCGAAGGCCATGGGGGAGTGCCAGGGCACCTCGCTACCGGGCAAACCTTGCCGGTCACGGCACTAGCGCCGCGAAGGGCCGCACGTCCGCCCGCGTATGATCGCGCTGCTCGTCGTCGGGGGAGCGGTGGGCGCGGGTGGGCGCGGTCCGTCGACGGGAGTCGCTTTCGAGTGAGGCTGGAGCCGCCGATGGAC
>NZ_JACEGK010000463.1:0-6424 GCF_056859195.1 Streptomyces sp. NH27 | reverse complement strand
CTGCCGGGGGCCTGCCCGGCTCCCGCGGCCGTACCCGGGCCCGACGTGGACTGGAAGGCGCTGCGCGGCGCCGCCCGGGACGCCATGGAGCGGGCGTACGCGCCCTACTCGGGCTTCCCGGTCGGTGCCGCCGCACTCACCGACGACGGCCGCACCGTGGTCGGCTGCAACGTCGAGAACGCCGCCTACGGGGTCGCGTTGTGCGCCGAGTGCGGGCTCGTCTCGGCGCTGCACGCCTCCGGCGGCGGCCGGCTGGTCGCCTTCTCCTGCTCCGACCTGCGTGGCGACCCGCTCATGCCGTGCGGGCGCTGCCGGCAACTGCTGTGGGAGCACGGCGGCCCCGAAATGCTCGTCGACACCCCGCGCGGGGTACGGCCGATGAGCGATGTCCTGCCCGACGCCTTCGGGCCCGAAGACCTCAACCGCTAGGAAGCCCCGTTTCATGGACGCCATTTCCGTCATCCGTGCCAAGCGCGACCGCGGCCGGCTCGGCGACGAGCAGATCGACTGGGTGATCGACGCCTACACCCGCGGCGAGGTCGCCGACGAGCAGATGTCGGCGCTGGCCATGGCGATTCTGCTCAACGGCATGGACCGGGCCGAGATCGCCCGCTGGACCGCCGCGATGATCGCCTCCGGCGAGCGGATGGACTTCTCCGGGCTGGCCCGGCCCACCGCCGACAAGCACTCCACCGGCGGCGTCGGCGACAAGATCACGCTGCCGCTGGCACCGCTGGTCGCCGCGTGCGGCGCGGCCGTTCCGCAACTGTCCGGGCGCGGCCTGGGCCACACCGGCGGCACCCTCGACAAGCTGGAGTCCATCCCCGGCTGGCGGGCCTCGCTCGGCAACGACGAGATGCTCGCGGTCCTCGCGGATGTCGGCGCCGTGGTCTGCGCGGCCGGCGACGGGCTCGCGCCGGCCGACAAGAAGCTGTACGCGCTGCGGGACGTGACCGGGACCGTCGAGTCGATCCCGCTGATCGCCTCCTCGATCATGTCCAAGAAGATCGCCGAGGGCACCGGCTCGCTCGTCCTCGACGTCAAGGTCGGCTCGGGCGCGTTCATGAAGTCCCTTGAGGACGCCCGCGAGTTGGCGTCCACCATGGTCGGGCTCGGCACCGACCACGGGGTGCGCACCGTCGCGCTGCTCACCGACATGTCCACCCCGCTCGGCCGCACCGCGGGCAACGCGCTCGAAGTACGCGAGTCCGTCGAGGTGCTGGCCGGCGGCGGCCCCGCCGACGTCGTCGAACTCACCCTCGCGCTCGCCCGCGAGATGCTCGACGCCGCCGGGCTGCCCGACGCCGACCCCGCCAAGGCCCTCGCCGACGGTTCCGCGATGGACGCGTGGCGCCGCATGATCCGGGCGCAGGGGGGCGACCCCGAGGCCACCCTCCCCGTCGCCCGCGAGCAGCACGTCCTGACCGCCCCCGCGAGCGGTGTCCTCACCGTCCTCGACGCCTACGCGGTCGGCGTCGCCGCCTGGCGGCTCGGTGCCGGCCGCGCCCGCAAGGAGGACTCCGTCCAGGCCGGTGCGGGTATCGAACTCCACGCGAAGCCCGGGGACTCCGTGCTGGCGGGCGCCCCCCTCCTCACCCTCCACACCGACACCCCCGAGAAGTTCCCGGGCGCCCTGGAGGCGTTGAACGACGCGTTCTCGATCGCCCCGGCCGGCACCGTCTTCACCCCCCCACCCGTCATCCTCGACCGCATCGCCCGCGCCTGACGGGGGAGCGCCCAGCCACTGGACGGGGGTGCCGGCTCAGGGTTGTTGCTCGATGGCGTCGAAAATGTCGGCGTTGGTCTCCCGCTGCCAGGTCGGCTGGTTGTCCCAGTCGGCCACATAGGAAGGCTTCGGATCGGGGAAGTGCTTGTGGATCTGGGCGATCCAGCACAGGGACACGAACCGTCCCTTCTGCTCCCGGCTCAGCCTGGCGGCACTGCGAGCGCTGACGGTGAGAAAGTCCTTCACCTGGCCGTATACCGAGGATGCCGCGTCGCGTTCCCAGTCGGGGGTCTCCTCCCAGGGCACCACATACCCGGGCTTCGGCTCGCCCGGGTAGTGGGTGGTCACGCCCTTGATCCAGGCTTCTCGGAAGACCCGGCCCTGCTCGGTCATCGTCATTCCTCCAGCGCGCTCATGCGGCAGACAGTGATGAGATTCGTTCGTCGAAGTCGAAGACCCGCTTGTCGGCCAGGAAGGGTGCGAGGTGTCCGCGTAGCCCTTCCAGCTTCTTGCCGATGTACCCGGACGAGGTGCGTTCGGCCACCTGCTTTCGTACGGAACCGCGGCTGTCGAGTGGCAGCCTCGGCGCCAGGTCGGGTTGTCGTCAGTCTCGGGTGGCGCCCTCGGGCCAGGTGATCGAGTACGGCACGCCGGTGCGCTCCGCGTAGGCCACTACGTCGGCGGTGCCTCCGTATCCGCGGGCGGGTTGGCCGTCCCAGACGGCCAGCAGGAGGTCGACGGCGCCGACCAGGATTTCACTGCCGGTCTGGTGGGCTTCGGAGGTCGACTCCTTGAGTCCGGTCACGTGGACTTCGGTCGCTCGCCGGATCAACTGGTCGTAGGCGGCGTGGTGGGCTTCGGGCAGGTCGTCGCGGTACTCCTCGGCCGGCACGACGACTTCGATCTGACCGCCGTGGTCGAGGACCGCCTCCGCGAACCACGCGTCGGGGCCGTCGGCGATACAGCTCACGCCGACCAGGTCGGTCGGCGGATACTGCTCGATCACCGCGACGAGGGCGGCCCGGACGAGTTGCGCCGCCTGGTCCGGCATTCCGCGGTGGCCGGTGATGCCCAGTCGCACGTTCGCGTGTCCTTCCGTCCGTCGCTGATCACAGGTAGACCCCGTGGAGTCGTTCGTCGAAGTCCCTCACGACCTTCGGCGGAGTCGCCGAGGTGTGCGCGCGGCGCACCGCTCGGGCCCGCTCCACGTGACCGGGAAGATGTCGATGGAGAAGGCGGGGATCCAGAAAGGCTTGTTGCCGGGGCTGCCGAGGTAGACGCCGGCGTCGACGAGGGCCATCTGTTTGCCGTCGCCGGGGTGACGTTCGTGCCGCTGTACGGGCGCTTCGTGGGGAGCGAGGTCGGCCTGGTGCGGGAGGACAGTCTCGAAGGCGTCGGTCAGACGGACGAAGCGCTCGTGGACGTCGGGACCGGAGGCGCGCAGTGAGGTGTCCAGAGCGGCCTGGTTGACGGCGCGGATGGTGATGTTCTCACCGCGGCTCTCCCAGGTGGACAGGGTGCGTTCGCTGATGCCGAGGTGGGCGGTGAACGCTTCGAGGCTCATGCGCTTGGCCGTGCGTAAGGCTTTGGCCTCCCGGCCGGTCCAGCGCTCTACCGTGGCCACGTATCCCCTCCGGGTGTCCTGCTGCCCAACCCTACCGACGAGCCCTGCTCTGGGCGTTCCGTTCAGATCGGTTCACCGGGCAGGTCCATGTATTCCTTGCGGAGGATGTCGAGAACGGGGTGGTCCACGGGGAGTTCGGTGTCGTTGATGCGGCTGATGGCGCGAACGCCGATCGCTGCGTTGGTGGCGAAGGCAGCCTGCATCGTCCCGATGTCCGACAGGGTGACGCGCCCGGCACGGTGCTCGTGGAGGCGCCGGAGAAGCAGCATGGTCACACCCGGCAGTGCTCCTGCGTCCGGCCAGATCAGCTGGGCGCCGTCGAAGAAGCCGATGTTCCAGGTGCCGCCCTCGTGGACGACGCCCTCGTCGTCCACGAAGAGGGCGTCGTCATACCCGTTGAGTTGGGCGGCCCTGCGGTGGTGGAGAGTCGCGAAGAGGCCGACGCTCTTCACCTCGGGTACGTCGCGTGCGTAGAGCGTCGACTGGACGGCGAGGGGTGGCAACGGCAATGTGCCGGCCGGGCGTTGGGTGACGAGGATCTTCGGGTCCATGGCACGGTCGGGGTGTCCGAGGTCTGTTGACGGGTCGAAGACGGTGACACGGATTGTCGTCGAGCCGTCCGCCGGAGCCACCCGACGGATCAGCTCGCGTACGTGGTCGGTGTCCAGTTCGACTCCGAAGAGGATTCTGCTGTCACGGACAAGCCTCTCCAGGTGGAGCGAGAGTCCTCGTACCCGACCGTCGTCCGCTCGCAGACTGGTGAACGATCCGTAGTTGGTGAGAGCGAGGGTCTGGAGCTCGTCGAGCGTGACGGGACGTCCGTTGAGTTCGGCCATGCCGTCAGGATGGCACTCGCCTCATGGCCACCGGGTCCGGGAACAGCCGGGCGACATCGAACTGCGGTGAAACTTCAGGGTCTCCGCAGGAAGACAACATTCCGGACATGTCACCGTGCGCGCCAATCTGGTCACTCGCCGTCGAGGGCATATGTCTTCCGCGAGCGAGGCCGACGATTCCCGAGCGCGGTCCGGCTTGCCGAGGCGGTCGCCGGGCGCGTCGGTAGGGCTCCGAGAGAAGATAAGGGGGCCGGCCGCGGATCGGCCTGGCCCACGCCGGCCCCTTTGTCGGCGTCGCGCGGATCAGAACTGGATGTGCGCCTTCTTCGCCAGCTTCACGATCCTGGGGTTGCTCCGCTTGTGGGCCGAGGTGAGGACGCGGAGGACTTCCTGCGACGTGGGGTGGACCTTCGCCATCTGGGGTGCGAGGACCCACGCTTGCTCCAGGTCTGCCAGCGCACCGTCCCTGTCGCCCAGGGCGAGCCTGGAGCGGGCGGTGTTCATGTGGAGGGGGCTGGTCCGGGTGACCGGAAGGGACACCCCGTCCCGCATGAGATCTTCCATGGTGCTGATGGCGTCCGCGTGCCGACGCAGGTCCCCGCTGGTCGCGATCACGTGCATGGCGGTGTTCTCCGGCCCGAAATGAATGCCGCAGCGTTCGACATCCTCGGTGAAGCCCCCCGAGACGGCCCAGGCGCGGTTGATGTGCTGGTCGGCGGTCCTCTTGTCCTGGAGGCGGCCGGCGAGGGTCAAGCCGCGGAGGTGGAGGATTCCCAGGGCGTAGGAGCGTCCCTGCCCCGTGGCATTCCTCTCCACCTGAGTGATCGCCCGGTCCACGACCGCCAGCCCGTCTTCGAACTCGCCGTGGTTCAGGTAGACGCCGGCCTCGTCCCGGGCCGCCAGGGCCGCGGTCACCGGGTCGGACCGCTGCGCGGCCAGTTTCTGCTTGGTGACGGCGAGATCGGCCAGCGTCATCCAACGGTGCCGGGCCGCCAGCCAGTAGACCGCGGAGTACGCCCCCACGACCAAGGCCCAAGCTTCTGTGGTGCCCATCGCGTGCGCGTAATCCTGCGCCCCGGAAACCAGCCTGGGAAGATCGCCGAGGACCCGATCCAGGTCGGCGCTGCTGCGCGTCTCGACCATGGCGGCCAGGACCGCCACGATCTCCGCTTCGTTCATCTCGGGCTCACGGGGCAGATCGAACCTGCGCACCGCGCTGTTGAGGGCCTTGACGGAGTCTGCGGCGTCGAGCGGGACCGGCGTGGTGCCGAGCACCTCTTCGAGCGACAGGCTCATCGCGCGAGCGAGGGAGGCCGCAACGCCTTGGGTCAGAGTGCGTTCTCCGCGCTCGATCTTGCCGAGCTGAGACATGGACACCCCCGCCGCGGCGGCCAGCCGCGCCTGCCCCCATCCCCGTTCCTTTCGGAGTCGGGACACGTTCGCGCCGGGCCCGGGGACTGCGATGACTGATCCCATATCACCAGTGCCTCTCTGATCGTTTCCTTCGCTGCAATGGTCACCCACCATCCCTACCCTGCCGTGGGCTTGTGCGCTTCTTGTGCACTTTCGCATGCCATTTCCGTCGTTGACTGATTACAGACAGCAGTGTTGCCCTGGTCGCCTCGTCGGTCGAGGCCCGAGACATCCCCGAAAGGTGTGACCGTGACCCCCAGCTCTCGCTTCCACAGCGTGCTGGACCTGGCATGCGAGCAATCGGCGGTTCGCTATGCCAGGGGGCACGCGAAGTCCGTCTTACGTGAGTGGGGCGTGCGCGAGGACGTGGCGTACGACGCGCTCACCATCGTTGCTGAGCTGGCCTCCAACGCCGTACGTCACGCGGGCGCCGCAACAAGGCCGTTCGCCCCCGGGCGAGGACAACCGCGAGTATCCCGGTGTGAATTGGCCCTCTGGATCGTCAACGGCCTTCTGTACATCTCCATGTACGACGAGAGCGCGCATCAACCAGTTCTGCGTCCGGCGTCTGCCGACTCCGAGAACGGCAGGGGCCTGCACATGGTCAACGGCCTCAGCGGCGGCGCATGGGGTTTCCAACTGGCCGCGCCTGGGCCAGGGAAGACCGTCTGGGCACAGCTCCCCGCCATGACCGGCAACCCGCCAAGGCGCGGTTTCACCGCCGCCGGCACCAAGGCGGTGAACGCATGATCGTGGCGCCGCCGCAGCCGCGGCCGCGGCCCCGCCGCCGAGGCGGAACCGACCGCTGCCCCGGAACAGGCGGCG
>NZ_JACEGK010000462.1:0-6428 GCF_056859195.1 Streptomyces sp. NH27 | reverse complement strand
GGGTGATCGGGCGCCGGGTGGCGGTGAAGCTGCTGCCGGACCATCAGCACGGCCTTGCCGCGGACCTGTTCTTCCGGGAGGCGCGCACGGCCGGTGGGCTGAACCACCGCGGGGTCGTCACCGTTCACGACCTGGGCCGCGACCCGAGCGACGGCGCGCTCTACCTCGTGATGGAGTACGTGAGCGGGCGGAACCTCGCGGTCGTGCTGCACGAGGACGGTCCGCCCTCGCCCGCGGTGAGCGTCGAATGGGCCGCCCAGACCGCGGCCGCGCTGGCTGCCGCGCATGAGGCGGGCGTGGTGCACCGGGACCTGAAGCCCGCGAACCTCATGCTGACCGGTGAGGGCGAGGTGAAGGTCCTCGACTTCGGCATCGCCCGCTTCATGGCCGCCACCGACAAGTCCAGCCAGGTCATGGGCACGCTGGCGTACATGGCGCCGGAGCGGTTCGCGGAGCACTCCGGGGACGCGCGCAGCGACCTGTACGCGTTCGGCTGCGTGCTGCACGAACTGCTCACCGGGGAGCCGCCGTTCAGGCTGAGCGACCCGGTGTCCTTGATGACCGCCCATCTGAACAGGGCGCCGGAAGCGCCGAGTTCGCTGCGCGCTGGTCTTCCCGCCGCCCTCGACGCCCTGGTGCTGCGGCTGCTCGCGAAGCACCCGGAGGACCGTCCGCAGTCCGCGGCCGCCGTCCATGACGAGTTGCGGGCGCTGAACCTGGCGCCGGTGCGGGTGCCGACGCCCACCACGCCCGACGTACCCATGGCCCGCGCCGTTCCCCCGTCTCGTACGCCCGCCCCCGCGCACCAGCTGCCGACCCAGACGGGTACACCGTTCGCACCGCCCGCCTCCCCGCCGGGGGCCGGCGGGGCTCCGGCAGCCGAGGCGCCCAGGACTTTCGGGCGGCGCGGTGTCCTGTGGATGGGCCTCGGCGGGGCCGCTGTGGTGGCCGGCGGCATCGGGATCGCCCTGAAGACCGGCGACCACACCCCGCCGAAGCCCAAGAAGAAGGTGGACCCGTGGGAGTACGCCGTCGAGGGCCCGAGCTATGACAACAGGCCGCCGCGGTTCACCGTGGCCGACGGTGCCCTGTACGTCTCCACCGAGGAGACCGTCGTCGCCCTGGACGCGCGCACCGGGCGCAAGCGCTGGAAAGGCTCCTCCGACTTCTCCCGGGAGTACAGGTTCAGCGACCCCCTGACGGCCGCCGACGGGGCGGTGTACGCGGCCGGGCAGGTCGGCACCACGTACGGCCTGGGCGCATTGGACGCGGAGGGCAGGAAGAAGTGGTTCTGCACCTTCGGCGACTCCAGCCACGCGCCGGTCGTGGCCGGCGGAATCGTCTACTTCACGGCGTACGGCCATGCGTACGCCGTGCACGCGGACAGCGGGCGGAAACTGTGGGACCACCCACTGGGGGACGAGGGCTCCGGCGCTCTGGCGGTGGCCGACGGCACCGTGTATGTCAGCGGCGGCAAGGCCCTGTACGCGCTGGACGCAACCGGCGGCGCCAAGAAGTGGGCCTTCCCTCTCAGCTCCGGAGCTCGCCTCGACCAGGCACCCGTCGTGTCCGGCGGAGTCGTGTACGTCCTCGACGACGTCACGAGCCTCCACGCGCTCCACGCCGCCGAGGGCACCAGGAAGTGGTCGCTCAAGTACAACGGGGAGACCATCCGCGCGGCGGGCGACACGCTCTACCTCACCGGCGGCGACGATCTGGGAAACGGACTGGTCCACGCGCTCGACTCGTCGACGGGGAAGAGGAAGTGGGGCCACATGGTGAAGACCGGTCAGGAGTACCCCACGCAGCTCGCACTGGCGGGAGACCTGGTCTTCGTCGCCAGTACCGAGGACAAGGACGGCACCGTCTACGCCGTCGACACCGGTGACGGCTCGCAGCGCTGGTCCACCGGGCTACTGGAAAAGGTGGGTAGCGATATGGCGGCCGCCTACGGCTTCGTGTACACCTCCGTCAACGGCCGTGTGATGGCGCTCGACGCGGCTACGGGTGAGCTCCCCGCCTGAACCCGCATGCCCCCGCGACAGCCTGCGGGTACAACGCGTGGGACGGGGAGCGCCGAACTCGGCCCGATGAAAAGGGCGCTGGACGGTGAGCGGGAGCACGTTCGGGGGATGCCCGACGGGCTCTCGCCAGGAGGGTCTGCGGTGGCCGGCGCTGCCCGCGGGTGGCGTTGCCTGGCGCTGGTGCGCCGCCCGACCGTGGACGTCGAACTGTCCGACGGCGCCTCTTGGTTCCCCGGCAACCCCTACGCGGCGCCCGCCCCGCGGCACGCTCGGCGCAGCGCTCTGCCGTACTGGTCGGCCGCGACGAGTTGGCCGAGGTGGCCGAGGGGGCCGATCGCCCGCAGGTACCAGGCGGCGGGACGGCTGTAGGCGTGGACCGTGAAGTCGACGGAACCGTCCGGGTGTTGGCGCAGGACGAAGGACTCCTCGCCGCACTCGGGGTGCCCGGGCAGCGTTCCGTACGCGAAGCCCGTCCGGTCGTCCTCGGTCAGCGTCCAGACCACCTGGCACGGCGCGCGCAGCGGGCCCATCCGCAGCGTCATCCGCACACCGGGCGCGGCATCCGGCGTGCCGGCGGGCACATCGAGCAACGGGGTGCCGCGGTGCATCTCCCACCCGAACAACGCGCGCGCCGCCGCCTCGTACGTCCCGACCCGCAGCCGCGTCCGCACGGTCAACGCGCGAAAGCCCGCGGGCGGCGCGGGCCCGTCCGGCGCCGTCATGCCCACAGACGGGTAGTTGACGTCCCACACAGCGCCGAACGTACCACCGGCCACCTGGCAGTTCGCCGACCCGCGGCCTCGAAGTGACGGCGCCCCGGAACGCCGTCAATCGCAACCGGCTGCGAGGGCCTGGACGCGCGACAGGGTGATGCTGCGGCGCATGGGATCGACATCGACGATCTTCACCGTGACGAAGTCGCCGACCTGGACGACCTGTTCGGGCCGGTCCACGGGGACCCGGTCCAACTCGCTGTTGGGCACCAGGCCCTCGAAGCCGTCCTCCCGGTTCTCGACGCGGACGAAGGCGCCGAACGGTGCGAGTTTGGTGACCGGGCCGGTGATGATGTGGCCGACGCGGCGGGCGAGTTGGAGCATCGGGTCTTCTTGCAGGGTCTTGAGCGACAGTGAGACCCGCTCCCGGACCAGGTCGACGTCAAGGATCTCGGCGGTGATCTCCTGCCCGACGGTGAGGATGTCGGAGGGGTGGTCGATGCGGCGCCAGGACAGTTCGGGAATGTTGATCATCGCGGTGAAGCCGCCGATGTCGACGAAGGTGACACCGAAGGTGGCGATCGCGCTGACGGTCCCGGTGCGGGTCTCTCCTCGGCGCAAGGTTTTCAAGAAGGCCCAGTCACGGTCACCGGACGTCGGCTCCGTCCCCCAGCGTGCCCGCAGGACACCGTCGTCGTCGGGCAGGACAGCGGTGAACAGCGGGTGGCGTTCGGCTACGTACATCGGCAGAACGGCGGCGGCGCGGGCACCGGCGATCCGCGCCGCGACTTCCGCGAACCGGGTCTCGTCGGCGACGACGCCGCTGATCAGGCCGTCGTCGTCCTCCCACACGAACTCGACCGGGCCGTCGTCCGGCAGCTGCGCGAGGACGGCGGAGATGTCGGTGGACAGGGCCGGCCAGACGGCCAGCCGGGCGCGCGGGGCCAGCCGGGCGCGGACGTCATCGAGGGTTCCGGCGCCGAGCCGGTGCCAGCGGGTGGCGTTGTCGACGTAGGTCTCCTCCAGGATCGCCGCTCGGCGCGTAGCCACATACCAACGTACCCGGGCCCAGAAGTCCTCGTCGGCCGGGCGTTGTTCGCCGGGTTCGTCGAAGTCGGCGTCATACGGGGAAGCGTCGAGCCGTTCCGGGAACAGCCCGAGCGCGCGGGTGCGGTCCAACGCCCGCAGGCAGGGCTCGCTGCTGCCGATGTAGAGGTACTGGTCCCATCCGACGTGGACGCTGAACCTGCCCTCGACCTCCAGGCGGCACCACGCGCCGTTGTCGCGGAGCATCGCCCGCACCAGGGCCAGGCCCACCGTGACCGGGACTTCGGCGCCGTCGTGGAATCCCGTGAGGTCGGGCGGGAACAGCCCGGTCAGGCCGTGGCCCTCGACGGGCGGCTCCGCGCCGAAGTTGACGAGACCCGGCGCGATCTGCGGCTCACGGATGGCCAGTTGGTCGATGCCGGTGTCCTCGGCGAAGGCGGCGACGGCCTCCAGGTAGGTGGCCTCGACCGGCCCGTGGTCACTGATCGCGGGCTCGGTGCCGGTGTAGGAGCCGTACTGGTCCCGTTCGGCGGGGTCGTACTTGGTGACCTGGTAGACGTAGGGCAACACGTCACCGGCCGCCCTCGGGGTCGGCTTCGGGCTCGTTCATGGGCCGATCGAACACGCAGGGCGGCGCAACCCGCAACCCGCAAGCCACAATTCGCGTGCCCGCTCATGACATCCGCGTTGCCCATGACATCCGCCCGCCCATGACACCGGCGAGGCCCGCATGACACGAACCCACCTGCCGCCGGTGCTCGTCACCGGGGCCACCGGCCGGATCGGGCGCGGTGTGATCGACCAACTCGTCGGTGCGGGCGTACCGGTTCGCGCCCTCACGCGTCGCCCCGAAGCGGCGGCGACACTGCCGGCCGACGTCGAAGTCGTCACCGGCGATCTCACAGTGCCCGCGTCTCTCGACGGGGCGCTGCGAGGCGCCGGCGCCGTCTTCCTGCTGTGGACCGCACCGCCGCCGACCGCCGCGGCCGTGGTCGAGCGGCTGGCAACCCACACGCGGCGCGTGGTCTTCCTCTCCTCACCGCACCAGACGGCGCACCCCTTCTTCAGCCGGCCGAATCCCATGGCGGTGCTCCACGCCGAGATCGAGCGGCTCATCGCGGCCACCGCAATCGAGTCGACGATCATCCGGCCGGGAATGTTCGCATCGAACTCGCTGGCCTGGTGGGCCCCCGCCATCCGCGCCGGCGACGTCGTCCGGTGGCCGTACGGCGCCGCCGAGACCGCACTCGTCGACGACCGTGACATCGCGGCCGTCGCGGCACGGACCCTGTACGAGGACGGGCACGCCGGCGGTGACTACGTCCTCACCGGCCCCGAACCGCTGAGCCAGGCAGCACAAGTGGGCGTCATCGGGGACGTGCTGGGGCGCCCGATCGGGTTCGAGGAACTGTCGCCGGACGAGTTCCGCGGCGAGATGGAGGGGAAGGCGCCGCGCCCGGCCGTCGAGATGCTGCTCGCCGCATGGGGCGCGACGATCGGCACACCCGCGCTCGTCACCTCCGCGGTGGCCGATGTCCTCGGGGTGCCGCCGCGGTCGTTCGCCCGGTGGGTCGCCGACCACGCCGCCGCGTTCGAGTAGGACCGACCGTCGTCGGAGGTACGGTGACCGACGATGCTTCGGACCCGAGGAGAGCCCTTGACATCGACGGATGCCTCAACCGGTCGGCTGCCGCACCCGGATGTGCTGCGGGAGGTCACGCGTCTGGGCGGACTGATCGACGAACGGTTCGAGCCCACCGACTGGCGGGAAGATACGCCGGTCGGTGAGCGGCTGGTTCCGGCGCCCGTGCAGGCGGTGTTGTCGGTGAAGTGGCCGGCGGGGCATCAGCGGAGAGGAACCGCCTCCACGATGCCGCCCGACCCCGCCGATCCCACCGCTCCCGCCGATCCCGCCGATCCCGCCGACCCCACCGTGCTCCACCCGATGCCCGAGCACCCGCGCGTGGTTCTCCTCAAACCGCTGGTGAAGTCGCCGCTGATCGAGGTCGGTGACTTCTCCTATTACGACGATCCGGACGACCC
Organism: Streptomyces sp. NH27; assembly: GCF_056859195.1. Lineage (NCBI taxonomy): Bacteria > Bacillati > Actinomycetota > Actinomycetes > Kitasatosporales > Streptomycetaceae > Streptomyces > Streptomyces sp. NH27. Next base: position 601 of record NZ_JACEGK010000462.1, on the reverse strand, counting down.
GACCGCGTTCGAGACGAGCAACGTCCTGTACCACTACGGTCCCGAGCGGCTTGTCATCGGCAAGTACTGCGCGCTGGGGACGGGCACCCGGTTCCTCATGAACGGCGCCAACCACCGCATGGACGGCCCTTCCACCTTCCCGTTCCCCACCATGGGGGGCTCCTGGGCGGAGCACTTCGACCTGATCACCGACCTGCCCGGCCGGGGCGACACGGTCGTCGGCAACGACGTGTGGTTCGGCCACGGCGCCACGGTCATGCCCGGCGTACGCATCGGTCACGGCGCGATCATCGCCGCCGGCGCCGTGGTCACCGGCGACGTCCCCGACTACGGCATCGTCGGCGGCAATCCCGCCCGGCTCATCCGCACCCGCTACGACGCCGCGGACGTCGCCGGGCTCCTCGCCGTGGCCTGGTGGGACTGGCCCGTGCGGCACATCACCAGGCATGTACGGACGATCATGTCGGGGACCGTCGCCGACCTGGAGGAGGCCGCCGCGCAGCTCGACCAGCCCTGACACCGCGTCCCCGCCGCACCCCGCCACAACGCCCGCGCCCGCCCGCGCCTGAAACGAGTGGACCGGGTGGCAGGCGTCATGTCC
>NZ_JACEGK010000461.1:0-6445 GCF_056859195.1 Streptomyces sp. NH27 | reverse complement strand
CCACATGGGAGTACGGCAGGCCCCCGTCGCCGTCCGCCACCGCCGCCGACGCCCCCGCCAGACCGCCGGCCAGCGCCCCCAACGCGGCGACCGCCGCCCCACCGGCCCGCACCCGCGCCCTCGTCCTCATCCTCGTCCTCGTCCTCGTACGACCGCTCATGTCTCCTCCTCCGACCCGCGCAACTTGCCTTCTTCCAGAAGGACTTCACCAGCCCGGCGCGGGCCGGACAATGAACCGCACACGACGAGGCGGCGGCGTAGCAGCGAATTCGCCTGCGCAGCAGAGCAGTTGTGGACGTACAGAGCGTCACAGCTCATCCGGCCCATCCAGCTCATCCGGCCTTCGAACGTGCTGATCACGCTTTCCCACGGCATACGGCCATACGTATACGGGTCGTCCGACCAAACGCCGGGTTACGGCAGCAGGTCATGAGCACGTACAGCCGCACCCGGGCGCACCCGCCCGTACCGGCATACCGGCATACCGGGTGCGGCTCGCTCCGAGGTGCGCGCCGATCACCCGTACGGCCGTACCGCCACACCGATCCTGCCGCCTTCCCTCCCCGTGCACACAGGACGCGGCCACACGCCCGTCACCCGAACCCCCGACCCTGGATGCCATGGACAGACGAGATGTGCTGAAGCTCTCCGCGAGCGCGGGTGCGGCCGGCGTCCTTACGCTGGCCCCCGTGGACTTCGCCGCCGCCTCGGACTCCGGCTCGGGCCAGGACTCCGCGGCCGGCTCCCCGGCGCCGGGTGACGGCACCGACGTGACCCGTACCCTCACCGGCCACCTGCCCACCGGCGTGGCCGACTTCGTGTACCTGCCCCTGAACGTGCCGCACGGCGTGCGGCAGATCGCCGTGTCGTACACCTACGACAGGCCCGACGTGCCCACCGGGGTACTCGGTAACGCCTGCGACATCGGCATCTTCGACCAGCACGGCACGGACCTGGGCGGCCGGGGCTTCCGCGGCTGGTCGGGCGGGGCGCGCACGGAGTTCTCGATCAGCGCGGAGCAGGCGACGCCCGGCTATCTGCCCGGGCCGGTCGAGGCGGGCACCTGGCATGTGGTGCTCGGCCCGTACACGGTCGCGCCGCAGGGCCTGAACTACTCGGTGACCGTCACCCTCACCTACGGCGATCGCGGCGCCACCCCCGCGCCCGACTACCCGCCGGAACAGGTGCGCGGCCGCGGTCGCGGCTGGTACCGCGGCGACTGCCACCTGCACAGCGTGCACTCCGACGGCAAGCGCACCCTGGAGCAACTGGCCGCGCTGGCCCGGACGGCGAAGCTCGACTTCATCAACTCCAGCGACCACAACACCTCTTCCGCGCACCCGCTGCTCGGCCCGCTGGCCGGCGACGACCTGCTCATCCTCACCGGTGAGGAGATCACCACCCGCAACGGCCACTATCTCGCGATCGGCATGGACGGCGGCGAGTGGATCGACTGGCGCTACCGGGCCCGCGACGACGCCTTCGACCGCTTCGCCCGGCAGATCCGCCGGGCCGGCGGCATCGTGGTGCCCGCCCACCCGTACGGCACCAGCCTCGCCGGCCAGTGGAAGTTCGGCTATGACAACGTCGACGCCATCGAGGTCTGGAACGGCCCCTGGACCGCCGATGACGAAGCGTCCCTGCTCACCTGGGACAACCTGCTCACCGGCGCGGCCCGGCGCAGCGACGGCCAATGGGTGCCCGCGATGGGCAACTCCGACGCCCACCGCGACCCCGACATCGTCGGCCTACCGCAGACGGTGGTGCTCGCCGATGGCCTGGACCGCCGCTCGCTCCAGGCCGGCATCCGCGCCGGGCGCTCCTGGATCGCCGAGAACGCCGATGTCCGGCTCTCCTTGTCCGCCACCGGCCCGCGCGGCGAACACGCGGGCATCGGTGACCGGTTGCAGGTCGCGGCCGACGCCGAGGTGACCGTCCGCGTCGAGGTCGGCGGTGTGCCGGCCGGCTCCCTGCTGCGGCTGCTCACCGACGAAGGCCAGGTCGTCGGCCAGGTCCTGCCCGCCTCCGGCGTCGTGGAGTGGACCACCACCGCGTCGCTGGCGTCCTACGTGCGCGCGGAGGTGCGGCATCCCGCCGCGGCCGGCGACACCTCCGGCCTGCCCGGACCGGCCGCCGCGCTCACCAACCCGATCTGGTTCGGCCGCGGTTACGACCTGGTGCACGACAGGCGGCGGGCTCGCGACGCCCTGGGTCGTTAGGGCCCGTCGTCCGAATCTCCGCGGTGTCGCGTCGCCCCCTGTCAGTACTGCCCTCGTCTCATCCGTCCGCGCATCCCTGCTGCCGTCCCCGCCTCGCGCCGTCCGCTACGCCGTGATGCGGATCGGCAGCAGGATGCGCCACACGGCGTCCTCCACCCCGTGCACCGCGGCTATCCAGCCGACGTTCTCCTCGTCGGTGCCGAGCCGTACGGCCTGCGCCAACTCGTCCATCACCTCGGTGAGATCGCCGTGCGTCATCGCCGGCTCCAGCCGGCCGCCCACCGCACCGTCGTCGTGATACCGGTGGTAGGCGGGCGCACCGCGCAGCACGCCCACCGGCCGCCAGTTCTGCGCGAGCCGCCACACCGGTTCGCCGGAGACATGGACGCCGTCCGCCTCGACGACCTCGATGCGCGCCCGGTCGACGGCGAGCGGCGTCCAGGTGTCGGTGCCGGTGAGCACCATCGCCGGGTCGCAGCGCCGCGCCGCGTGCGCCACCGAGCTCGTCGCCCCCGGCGAGGACAGCATGAGCGGCACCGCGGACATGCCGGCGTACAGGCAGCCGAGTAACGCACCTGCGAGGTCAGGACCTTGCGGGTAGACGAGCATGACGCGGCTGCCCGGCTGCAGCACGCTGCCCAGCCGTGCGGCGACCGCCCGGGCCCGGCGGTCCAGCTCGGCGAAGCTGCACCCGGCGGTACCGGTCGTCGGCGCGCTGTCGCCGTAGGGCAGCGCGGGGATGCCCTGCGGTCGATGCTCGGCCCGCTGCCGGAGCAAGGGACCGGGCAGACGCCCGCCACCGCCCAGGGTGGTGTGGGAACCACCGCCGCGCCCCCGCCGAGGCCGGCTGTGCTTCCCGCCGCCGCGGGTCACCGTGTCCGTCCCGGTGGGTGCGGGCGGTACGGATCCCGTCCCCGGGAGCGTGGATGTCCCGTGCAGCGATGGCCAGGAGAGCACCGCACCGGACACAGGTGATGTTTCCCGGCGCAATACTCCTGAAACCGAAGAATCCGCCGAATCGTTTTTGCCCGACATCCGCATGTCCCCGTCACCCGCCCATTCGCAGGGCACACATAGGTGTGAACCTGTCCCACACAGCACAACCTCCGCGCACGCACAGACAGAACCTCGAATTCGGCCCAACATTCGGCACGAGGCCGGATCGGCACCATGCACGGGGTGACCTCGGCCGCCCGACACGGCAAACTGGCACGGACGGGGCCGAACTTTCGGCTCCGCGTGTCATGCAGAGAACTGTTCCGTCCAGCGATGAACGATAGATATACGCGCGGAGCGCCGGGCTCGGGGACGCGCCCGGCATGTGCACATGGGCGATCCAGGGGGCAGACGATGGAAAGCAGCACGGAACCGGGCGGCCTGCGATACGCCGTCCTGGGCCCGGTGCGTGCCTGGCGTGGCGACGACCCGATCGGCACCGGGGCACCACAGCAGCGGGCCGTGCTCGCGGCGTTGCTGCTGCGTGGCGGCCGCACCGCCTCCGCGTCCGAACTGCTGGATGCCATCTGGGGCGAGAGCCCGCCCAACACCGCGCTTGCCGCGCTGCGTTCGTACGCCTTCCGGCTGCGCAAGGCGCTCGGCCCCGAGTCACTGGTCACCGACTCCGGCGGCTATGCCCTGCACGTCGCGCCCGACGCCCTCGACTACACCGTCGCCGAACGCCTCGCCGCCGACGCGGAGGAGGTCAGGGCGACCGACCCGGACCACGCCCGCCGCCTGCTGACGGCCGCACTCGACCTGTGGCACGGCGAACCACTGGCCGGCCTGCCCGGGCCCTACGCGGAGACGCAGCGCTCCCGGCTGGCCGAATGGCGGGTCGGCCTGATAGAGGCATGCCTCGAACTCGATCTGGAACTGGGCGCGCACGCCGAGGCGGTCTCCGAACTCACCGCGGTCTCCTCGGAACACCCGTTGCGCGAGCGGCTGCGCGCCCTGCTGATGCTCGCGTTGTACCGGAGTGGGCGCCAGGCCGAGGCACTGGGCGTCTACGCCGACACCCGCCGCCTGCTCGCCGACGAGCTCGGCATCGACCCCTCCGCCGAACTCAGCGACCTGCACCAGCGCATCCTGGAGGCCGATCCGGACCTGGCCGCGCCGGTCTCCGCGGTCGCCGCGGTACCTGAGATCGTCCGCCCCGCGCAACTTCCCGCGAGCGTGCCCGATTTCACCGGCCGCCGCGCCGTCGTCGACGAACTGAGCCGCCAACTCGCCCTGGCCACCGAGCAGGGCAAGGAGGGCGGGGTGATGGCGGTCTCCGCCGTGGCCGGGATCGGCGGCGTCGGCAAGACCACACTCGCCGTGCACGTCGCGCATGCGGTCCGGGACGCCTTCCCCGACGGTCAGTTGTACGTCGACCTGCAAGGCACCGAACCACGTCCGGCCGAACCCGAGGCCGTACTCGGCGCGTTCCTGCGGGCGTTGGGCGTGCCCAACCCCGCCATCCCCGACTCGCTGGCCGAACGCGCCGCGCTCTACCGCTCCACCCTCGACGGCCGCCGCGTCCTCGCCCTCCTCGACAACGCCTACGACGCCGCGCAGATAAGGCAGTTGCTCCCCGGCACACCCGGCTGCGCCGCCCTGGTCACCAGCCGGATGCGGATGGTCGACCTGGAAGGCGCGCACCTGGTCGACCTCGACGTGATGTCGCCCGAGGAGGCGCTGCAACTCTTCAGCCGGATCGTCGGCGAGGAGCGGGTGGCCGGGGAACGGCAGGCCGCGCTCGCCGTGGTGGGCGCCTGCGGCTTCCTGCCGCTGGCGATCCGTATCGCCGCCGCCCGGCTGGCCGCCCGCCGGACCTGGACCGTCTCCGTGCTGGCCCGCAAACTCGCCGACCAGCGCCGCCGGTTGGACGAACTGCGGGCCGGCGACCTCGCGGTCAAGGCCACCTTCGCCCTCGGCTATGGCCACCTGTCGCCCCAGCAGGCCCGCGCCTTCCGGCTGTTGTCCCTCCCCGAGGGCCCCGACATCTCGCTGGACGCGGCCGCCGCCGTCCTGGAGCTCGACCCGTACACGGCCGAGGAGTTGCTGGAGACGCTGGTCGACATAAGCCTCATCGAGTCGGCCGCGCCGGCCCGTTACCGCTTCCACGACCTGCTGCGGCTGTACGCCCGCGAGTGCGCCGAGCGCGACGAGACCGAGCAGGAGCGCTGCTCGGCGCTGTCCCGGCTGCTGGACTTCTACCTCGCGTCGGCCGCGGCGGTCTACGCGCTGGAGAACCCCGGCGATCGCGTGCTGGACCATTTCGCCGGCACCTCGTGCCCCGGCCTGGCCTTCGATTCCCGCGAAGCCGGGCTGGAGTGGCTGTTCGCCGAGGCCCAGGTGCTGTTGGCGGCCGTCGAGCAGTCTGCCGACGACGACTGCGGCGGCCTGATGCGCAAGGCGACGGACCTGCTGTGGGCCGCCCAGGACCTGATGGAGTCGGGGATCTACGCCCGGCAGTACGAACAGGCCGCGCACGCGGTCGTGGCCACCGCGAACGCCTGCGGCGACGCCCTGGTCGAGGGCCGGGCCAGGGTGCTGGTCGCCCAACTCCTGCGGATGACCGCCCGCTTCACCGCCGCGGACGAGGAAGCGCGGCGCGCGATGGTCGTCGGGCTGGCCGCCGAGGACCCGGTCACCTGCAGCTACGCGCCGAACCTGCGGGGCATCATCGCGCATCAGGCGCAACGCTTCGACGTCTGCACCGAGTACCACGAAGCCGCCCTGGAGGCGTTCCGGTCCGACGGCAACCGGCACGGCGAGGCGTCCGCGCTCAGCAACCTGTCCCGTGCCCAGCTGAGCCTCGGCGACTCCGACGCGGCGGTCGCCACCAGCCAGCAGGCGCTCGCCATCTACCGGGAGTTGAACGTCGGCTTCCGGCTCGGCAACGGCCTGTACGCCGTTGCGGTCGCGCTCACCGCCGCCGGACGCGTCGACGAGGCGGTGGCCCGGCTGAACGAGGCGGTGGAGATCTTCCGCGACGCCCGGCAGCAGTTCTGGGAGGGCATGACGCTCTACCGGCTGGCCGAGGCACACCGGGCGGCCGGACACAGCCTGCGGTCGGCGGCCGCGGCCGAACAGGCCCTGGTCATCCAGCGTGAGGTGGGCGGCGAGTGGCGCACCGCCAACGTGCTCACCGTGCTCGGCCGTGCCCTCGCCGACATGGGGCAGCTCGTGCGGGCGCACGCATGCTGGCACGATGCGCTGGGCATGTACGTGGCACTCGGCTC
>NZ_JACEGK010000460.1:0-6472 GCF_056859195.1 Streptomyces sp. NH27 | reverse complement strand
GCCCACGACCCCGCCTGAACGCTGCACGCCACTTGGACGACGGCCTACGCGAACTGCGGTTCGTGCTGGGGCACGACGGCAACGCCATCCACCTGGCCCACACGGCTCACGCGGCTCACACCGGACAGGCCGTCCACGACCGCAGGGCCGAACTGGGCATCTCCCAAAGCGAACTCGCCGGCGATGAAGCATGACCCGGCCTCAGATCTCCAAGCTCGAACTGGGCGGCACCGTCCCGACGCTCCCGCTCCTGGCCCGCCTCGCCAACGCCCTCGACGCGTCGCTCGACATCGCCCTCGACGGCGACACCTCGTCCGTCGTCTTCACGGCACACGCCGCCTGACCTGGATGGGTCGCGGTTCCCGTCGCGTTCGGCGGGTGGAGCCGTCGCACGGCAGCCGTCGCACGGTCGCGCACGTGTTCGTCGCTGTCCTATGACAGCCGTCACCGTCTCGTCACAGGCAACGCACAGCGGAAACCCCCTCATGCGTCTCACTGTCCTCATTGGTGACAGTCGACGCAAATGACCAGATCGTCGCTAGGGGAAACCATGAACCGCCGTACCGCGCTCGCCACCGTCGTCCTGAGCTCCACCGCTCTGCTCCTCACCGCATGCGGGTCGTCCCACTCCGCTTCGAGCGCACCGGCGAACAGCGCCAAGGCGTCCACCAGCACTGGTGCGAACGCCGTCTCCGCCGACGGGTCCGCCGCTCCCACGAACACGGCGAGCCCAGTACAGAGCCCCACCGCTCCCACGAACACGGCGAGCCCGGTACACAGCCCCACCGCTCCCACGAACGCGGCGAGCCCGGTACACAGCCCCACCGCCGACGGGAAGGCGCCCACGGCCAAGCCTGTCGCGGCGAAGTCGACCGGCGCGCCCGGCAAGGCGAGCGGCGACTGGAAGGCGTGCTACGAGCCCTCGGGCTACGACCACTTCTTCGCGCTGGACTCCACCGAGCTCTACCAGGGCAACGTCATCGTGCGCGTCACCCCGGAGACCTGCCGCGTGAACAAGCACAACGACGAGGACGTCGACTTCACCCCGACCGGCGCGTCCCGTTCGTTCGTCGTCCCGTCCAGCGCCTCCGTCAAGGTCCTCGACCTCGACAAGGACACGTCCCCGCACAAGGTCGCCCCGCGCTGGCTGGTCCAGCACAAGCTGACCAACGCGAACTTCTACTACCGCGTCAACAGCAAGAACCAGGTCACCGCCATGGAGGAGATCTACCACCCGTAACGACCTGGGGAGCAATAGGGAGTGGATCAGGGAGCGGCGTCATGTGGCTTCGGATCCAAGGCGGAGGAGGGAGGCGACGCGGAGGGGGCCCCTCCCACGCCGCAGGCTGTGGGGGAGTCGTCGACCGACGACAACGCCGGAGGCGGAATCGCAGGGCGGCGCGAGCCCGCTCCCTATTGCTCCCCAGGTCGTAAGCCGCCCGGCCCGGGGCACCCGCGTGCCCCGGGCACGGCAGCCCGGGCGCTGCACGGCGGACCGGGCTCTCCGGTGCCGGGTGCCCGGTCGGGTAGCCGGCCGGACCGGGCGGACTACCGGCGGGACGAGTTCTGAACGGGTGCCGTACGAAGGTGGACGCGCCGCCGAAGGCTACGGGCAGGGGTCGTCGTCCCCGTCGTCCCCGGCGTTCCGGGCGAAGCGGGGGAAGCGGGCGAGGAGCGGCGGGGAGTCCCAGCCGGTGCGTTCGCCGCTGAGCCAGCCGTCCACCGAGGGCGTCGGGGGGCGGACGCGGCCGAGGTAGTAGAGGGCGACACCGAGCAGCGCGCCCGCGAGGGCGATCCCGAAGCAGATCCACAGCGCCGTCCTGGTGCCGGAGTCCGCGTTCGCGCCGACGTTGGCGGCGACGTAGAGCAGGACCGGGGCGATCAGGAATGCGGCGACCGCCCGGACCAGTTCGACGATCGCGAAGACGCGTTGCACGCTGCTGGAGCTCAGCGAGAAACCGGCGATGAACAGGGCGGGGACGACCGAGGCGCCGACGCCGACGCCGACCAGCCCCGAGCCCACGGCGACGAGGACGGACGTGGGCGGGGCGGCGGCGTTCATCACCAGGACACCGGCGGCCAGGAAGAGCAGGCCGACAAGGACGAAGTAGTGCAGCAGGCGGGTGCGGAACGCGGCGCCGAAGGTGACCGCGGCGATCACCGCGCCGCCGAACTCGGGGAGGTAGAGCAGCCCCAGGTGCAGCGGTGTGACGCGGTGGGCGAGCGAGACCTCGGTCAGCGCGATCGCGGACACCGACGCGGCCGCCGCGCAGATGGCGGCGACGATGCCGGCGACCGGGAGCGTGCTGAGCAGGCTCCCGACGCACAGCAGCGGATGCCGGCTCGTGTACTCGTGCACGAAGAGGATGACGATCAGCAGCAGCCCGCCGATCAGCGGCCCGCAGGTGCGGGCTTCGAGGAAGCGGTGGGTGAGCAGTTCCGAGGCGCCGAAGAACGCGGACCCGCACCCGACGGTGGCCAGGCACAGGGCGATGTAGTCGACGGGGGCGCCCGGGTCGGCCGGCGGGGTCTCCTGGAAGGTCAGCACCGACAACACGAGCGCCGCCACCGCGATGCCGGCGATCACCCAGAACAGCGGCCGCCAGCCGTGCGCGGACGCCTGGACGCCGCCGATCACCGGCCCGAGCGCGACCGCGCCGAAGATGCACATGTTCATCACCACGGCGGTCGTGCGCAGCCGGGACGCCGGGTAGCCGATGATCAGCGGCGGTACGGCGGCGATCAGCAGCAGGCTGGTGCACAGGCCCTGCAGGATGTGCCCGACGACGAACATCGCCGGGTCGGTCGCCGCCGCGGTGAGCACCGAGCCGATCACCAGCACGCTGCCGTAGACGAGCAACATCCGCCGCTGGGGCAGCAGTTGGGCGAACTGCACGGCCAGGACCGTGCCGACCGCGTAACCGGCGTTGGCCATGCCGGACGTCACGCTGAGCGCCTCAAGGCTCATGTGCAGGTCCTTGGCGATCAGCGGCGTGATGGCGCTCAGCGCCGCCGAGAGCGCCAGATACGGCACCAGCGCGAATACGACCATCGCCGCCACCGCGGGATAACGGTCGGCCAGCGGACCCTGTCGCATCGGTCGTTTTCTCCTCGTTCGGCAGCATTACGGCGTGTTGCCACCATGGTGGACCGCCATCGCCGCGGTCCCGTCAGGCACAGCCGCCGAAGTCACCCGATCGACGCTCGCACGAGTGAACGGGTACGGGTGCGCAAGCCGCGCGAAATACGGTGGCGGGCCCGTCCCCGCGGCGTACGGCCCGGGCCCGCCGGCTCAACGGCGGCGGCGCAGCGCCTTGTCCGTGAGCGCGGGCGGCTCGTAGAGGGTGACGTCGTGGTTGAGGTCGGTGCCGGGCGGCACGATCTCGTCGATACGGTCGAGGATGTCGCCGGTCAGCGCCGTGCCGGCGGTGTCCAGCAGCGAGGTGAGCTGGGCGTGGGTGCGCGGGCCGATGATCACGGACGTGAGCGCGGGGTGCGCGAGGACGAAGCCGGTGGCGAGCGCGGGCAGCGTCAGTCCGGCGTCGGCGGCCACCTTCCGCAACTCGGTGACCGCGGCGAGCTTGGCGGCGTTGCCGGGCAGAGCGGTGTCGAAGAGCTGCGGCAGGAAGTTCGAGCGGGTGGCCTCGGTGGGGTTCGCGCCGTCGGGACCGCCGTACTTGCCGGACAGCGTGCGGCTGTGCGACGTGGTCGGCGAACTGCTGCGACGCAGCGAGGAGTTCGCCCGACTGTGGGAGTCGCAGGAGGTCGAGGAGAAGACGTACGGCGTCAAGCACGTCGTCGATCCGCGGTACGGACTGATGGAGTTGCAGTTCCAGGCGATGCGACTGCCCCCGCCGGACAACGAGTTGACCCTCCTGCTCTACGCGGCCGAGCCGAACTCCCCGACCAGGAAAGCCCTACGCGCCCTCGCGGACGAAGCACCTGCCCACCGCACCAAGGACATCGGCGCGGCCTGAACCGGGGGCCAACTCTCGCGGTCTTCCCACCAGTTCCGTCCGACGGACGCGACCTCCCGCCTCGCCCTCGTCGCCGACCTGCTCGCCCTGCCCTTCCCCCGCTTCCGGTCCGGCCGCGGCGAAGAGACCGTCGAGGCCGCCCGGGCGGAGATCGGGGCCCGCGGGGTCCTGCTGGTGGGGCGGGGTCCGTGGCAGGATCTGGCGGCATGGAATTCTCCGAGGTGGTTCGACGTCGACGTATGGTCCGGCACTACTCCGACAGGCCGCTGGCGCCGGAGGTGGTCGAGAAGGTGCTCGCGTCCGCACTGCGCGCGCCGTCGGCCGGGTTCTCGCAGGGGTGGGCGTTCCTCGCCCTGACCGACGCCGCCGACCGGGCGCGCTTCTGGCCGTTCGTGCCCACCCGGGTGGAGCAGACGCCGAGCATGCAGGACGCGCCGCTGGTCGTGGTGCCGCTCGCCCACAAGGCCACCTACCTGGAGCGCTACGCCGAGCCGGACAAGGGGTGGGAGGACCGCGCCGAAGCGCGCTGGCCCGCGCCGTACTGGTACATCGACACGGGCATGGCCTCGCTGCTCATGCTGCTGACGGCGGTCGACGAGGGCCTGGGCGCCTGCTTCTTCGGCATCATGCCCGAGCATCTCCAGCCGTTCCGGGACGAGTTCGGGGTGCCCGAGCAGTACGCGCCGATCGGCGCGATCACGATCGGCTACCGGGCCGACGACCTGCCTCCGCAGAACCCGCGCACCAAGGCGCGCCGGCGGGACGCGGGCGAGGTCATCCACCGCGGCCGGTGGGGGCAGCACGCCTGAGCCGCACGTCCGCCGGGGCACGTGCGCGGGCGGCCGCGGCCCCCGGAGGCGGCGCCCGTCCTCGCCACCGCCGGCGCGCCTTGGCGCCGACCAGGCTGCGGGCCTCCGCGAATGGCTGACCCTCATCCCCTCATCCACCGCGACCGCGACTTCGAGTGCATCGCCGCCGTCACGGGCCGGCCCCTCCGGTGGTACGGCCCCGACGCCGGTAAGTGAGCCCACGGCGGCCCACCGCCGCATAGCTCCGTACGGAGGGACCACCTCGCCCCAACATAACGGATAGCGTTCACCTGACTACATGTGGCGATAATTGCTGCTGAGGGGCGCACCCGGCGTCCCCACGCACAGGAGGTATCCCACATGCGTCGTGCCCTTGCCGTGTTCGGCACCCTCGCCGCAGCGGCGACGCTCGCTCTGACGATCACCCAGTCCGCCGACGCCGCCCAGGGAAACCTGGTCGTCAACGGGAAGACCTACAACAACCCGTCCGGGTGCTACGAGTCCGACATCTGGCCGCTGCATGTCGGGAACCGCACCGACCAGCCGGTACTGGTCTTCGACGGGCCGCAGTGCCAGGGCGGGACCGTGGCGGTGGTCGATCCCGGCAGCTCGATCGTCAACGAGTTCGGGCAGAGCGTCTACGTGGACTAAGGCGCCCGAACTGCCCACCACGGCACGGGTGTCGTCGTGGACGGCCCCGGTCGGTCCCGACCACCGGGGCCTGCGCCGTCGACCGGCCCGGCCGGCCCGATCAGTGCGATCAGTCCGATCCGACGACGGTGAGGCGGATGGCGGCGATGCGGCCCTCGGGGTCGAAGTCGACTTCCGCCGCGGAGCCGTCGGGGAGTTCGGCGGTGATCTGCGTGTCGTCCTGGCGGTGCGGGATGCCGAAGTGGTCGAAGTAGCCGGCGACGACCGATCGCGGTGAGTGGCCGATGAGTTGGGCACCCATGGTGAGGAGGCGTGGCAGCGTGATCGGGTCCACCGCGGTGCGCGGGACCTGCGGGTCGTCCGGGATGAAGTAGACCTGCGTCTCGGGTCCGCCCTCGACGCCGACGTAGCCGGCCGCGCCCAGCACGCCCATGCCGGCGAACGCCAGGGTCTCGGCGGCGATCCGCGGGTCGGGGAAGCCGGACAGGTCGAGCAGCGGAGTGGCGAACTCGGGGATGCCGTGCTCCTGCCCGAACCGTTCCAGCGGCTGTCCCGCGGCGACGACGGGCGCGCCCTGGAGCCCCGGGTTGGCCCAACCCCACAGCCACGAATGCTCGGACGCGTCGTAGGTGCCCAGCACGGCGACGCGTATCTCCCGGTCGCCCTGACGGTAGGTGCAGGTGTCGAGGTCCGCCGTCCAGGGGCCCGCGGGCAGGAAGTCCGTGAGGACGTTGAGCTGTTCGGCACCCCAGGCGGCATGCCGCTCCGTCGCCCGAAGGAAGGAATCGCTGAAAGCTGTAGGCATGAGGCGTCACCCTAAAGGAAGGCCCGCCACCACCCTCGTGGCGGGTCCGGCCCGGTGCTCCTGCTTCCCTTGGGGCGATCCATCGTGCCACCGTGGCTCGTAACGGCCGCACCACCGCGGCCTGTTCGGGGTGGGCAGCTCGGGGCGGAACCGGGGCGTGAGGGCGGGACGTCCCTCCTCTCACCGAGGGCGACACGGGTTGCGAAGCGCACTCCGGGAGACGGGGAGGC
>NZ_JACEGK010000459.1:0-6513 GCF_056859195.1 Streptomyces sp. NH27 | reverse complement strand
CCGCTGACCCACCCGGGCCCCCTTACGGACGGACGGCAGCCCGCCCCGGGCAGGGCCGCTGTGGCGGAGTACGGCAGCCAATCAGGGGGCGCGGGGAACTGCGCGCGCAACCATGTTCCGGCCGGTGGTCCGGACACGACAACAACAGCCCCTTTGGGCCGGTGGCGACCCGCGCCACCATCGCGGCTCGCGCCCCTGCGGGGGCACCCCCTTCCGCGGCAGCGGGTCCACCCGGGGAGGGGAGGGCACCCTTGTCCGAGGGGCACGGGTCCACCCGGGGATGGAGTGACGCACTAACGTGTGGCGACCGCCACACGTTAGCCTGCTTGCATGGCCCTGGGGACTTCATCCACACGCACGGACCGCGCGATCACGATCCGTGAGCTACTCGCGTCCGGCCGGCGCTCGTACTCGTTCGAGTTCGCCGCGCCGCGGACCGAGAAGGGCGAGCGGACGCTGTGGAAGGCGATCCGGCGGATCGAGGCGGTGGGCCCCACCTTCGTGTCCGTCACGTACGGCGCCGGAGGGTCTTCGCGGGAGGGCACCGTGCGGGCCACCGACCGGATCGTCTCGGACACCACGCTGACCCCGTGCGCACACCTGACCGCGGTGAACCACTCGGTCGCCGAACTGCGCAACATCATCGGCCAGTACGCGGACGCGGGCATCCGCAACATCCTCGCGGTGCGCGGCGACCCGCCCGGCGATCCGATGGGCGAGTGGGTGCCGCACCCGCAGGGGCTGACGTACGCGGCCGAACTGGTGCGGCTGGTCAAGGAGTCCGGGGACTTCTGCGTCGGGGTCGCGGCGTTCACCGAGATGCACCCGCGCTCGACCGACCCGGCGGACGACACCCGGCACTTCGTCGAAAAGTGCCGGGCCGGCGCCGACTTCGCGATCACCCAGATGTTCTTCGACGCGGACGCGTACCTGCGGCTGCGGGACCGGGTGGACAAGGCGGGCTGCACCGTGCCGATCATCCCCGAGGTGATGCCGGTGACCAACGTCCGCCAGATCGAGCGCTTTTCGCAGCTCGGCAACGCGCCGTTCCCCGCCGACCTGGCCGAGCGCATCCTCGCGGTGCAGGACGACCCCGCGGCGGTGCGGGAGATCGGCATCGAGTTCACCACCGAGATGTGCCGGCGACTGATGGCCGAGGACATCCCGGGGCTCCACTTCATTACTCTTAATCACTCCACCGCATCGCTGGAGATCTACGAGAACCTCGGGCTGCATCGGCGGGCGGCGTGACCCCCTAGGTGAGGAAGTGGGCACATGGGTTATTCGGTGCTCTACATCGCGTTCGGCATCGTCGCGCTGTGGCTGCTGGGCGAAGTGCTGTTGCAGTACAAGGCCCGGCTGCGCTGGCGGGCGCTCGCTTTCGTGGGGTTCCTCGGCCTGGTCCTCGGGGTCGCCGAGCGCAGCGTGGTGCTCATCCTGCTGAGCGCGATCGCCTTCGGCACCGGGCAGAGCCTCGTCACGCTCTCCTACAAGCGCGGCTTCTCCACGGGTTGGGCGATAGGCGGCCGTCCCGGCTCCAGCCGGCGTCGCAGGGCCGCGGGCGCCCGCCCGGCCGAACCGGTGCTGGAGGTCGGCCCGATCGAGGCGGATCGGGCAGCCGGCCCCGACCCCGTCCAACAGCCTTCGCCTGCCGAGGAGTTGGCGGGCATGGGCGTCAACGTGACGGCGGTGCACGACTTCTCGGCCCCGCCGGGCGACCTGCGGGGGCCGGGCGATTTCGGCGCCGAGCAGGCGGTCTACCAGCCGGTGCCGATACAGGACGACAGCGGCGAATACCCGCTCTACGACGGCCAGTCGACGTACACCCCCGACCCGTACACCAGCGGCGGCTACGAGGGGTACGGCGCGCAGGGCTACGAGAGCTGGACCGGCCACGAGCAGCAGCAACCGGCCTGGGGCCAGGGCCAGGGCCAGGAGCAGAGTCAGGGCCAAGGACCGGGTCAGGACGGCGGCTACCAGGAGCAGCCCGCGCCGGCCGCCGCGTCGTACGGCTACGACCCCGACGACTACGACGTGTTCGGCAACACCCGCGGCGCCGACAGCGGCGGGTACGGCGGGCAGGGCGCCGGGGACTGGCAGTCCCCGCAGCCCTACCCGCAGCAGCCCGCGGCCGACCCGTACGGCGGCTACGGCTACGACCAGCAGGCGTACGACCAGCAGCAGCCGTACATCCCGCAGCAGCAGCAACAGCCGCCGTACGAGCAGCAGCAACAGCCCCAGCACCAGCAGGAGAACGCGGACCCGTACGACCCGTACCGCTACTGACGCCGGCCTGTCGCCGCCAAGCGGCTTCCGGTCAGCGGCCGTTGAGCAGGGACGGCAGCCGGGCCGCGGAAAGTCCCAGGCCCACCGGGGTGTTCCAGGGCCGCCCGGGGCGCTGCGCCGGCAACACGGCCGCGATGTGCGGGTAGTGCTTGAGCAGCGACTCCTCGGTGTAGCGGGCGCAGCCCTCGTGCCAGGTGAGGATGCCGGCCATCCAGTCCCGCAACTCCTGGGCGTAGCCGAGCAGTACCTCGCGTGCCGTCTCGTCGAGGTCGAACTCTTCGAAGAGCGTCGGCAGTTGGGTCTCGGTGATGTGCTGGAACTCCGTCATCCGGGCGGCCATCAGGTCCCCGACGACGTCCATCGCCTCCTGGGGCCCGCAGTCCAGGAAGTTCTGCACCACCAGTACCGCGTTGTGGATCTCGCCCTCGAACTCGATCTCCTTGCGGTAGGAGAACACGTCGTTGAGCAGGCAGGCGAAGTCCTGGGCGGCGACCTCCATGCCGTGCACCGGCCGGGAGCGGTAGATCTCGGCCGGCAGCGTGTCGCCGTGGCCGATCCGGGACAGGCTCATCGTCAGGTCCGAGCCGAACGTCTTGCGGCGCATCTCGATGTAGTCCACCGGGTCGGGTACCCGGTTGAGCTTCTGGTTGGCCAACTCCCACAGCCAGCTCTCGCACATGTCCTCGATCGAGGTGCGGAACCGCTGCCGCTCCGGCGGCGACATCGGGCCCGCGGTGCGCTGCCACAGGTCGGCCAGCGAGCGTTCCAGCGCCGTCAGCGGCGGCGGCACCGCGCCCGCGTCCAGCGGCATGAACAGCTTGAAGCGCTCGGTGGTGATCCGCGCCGCCGCCATGTCGCCGGCCCGGCCGAAGACGATCGGGTAGTAGTCGTCGCCGTAGGTGCCCCAGGTCAGCCAGTCCGTGGTCAGGTCCAACTCGTCCTGGGACGCGGCCGGATGGATGCCGGCCGAGCACAGCGCGAAGTCGTACCCGGCGAGCTTCTCCTCGTTCCACAGGCCGCCCGGCACCGGGAAGCCCGGTTCGGCGTCCAGCAGGCCCATCCGGCCGCTCCACGCCATGTTGTGCGCGCGGGAGGCGTCCAGGTGCGGGCTGAGCGTCGTCTCGAACGGCATCGGCACCGGTGCCCGCTTCACCCAGCCGACCTGCTGGAACGGCGCGTGGCCGTAGGCGCGGGCCCGCTGCGGCAGCGTCGCGGCCAGCGAGCCGGCGATCCGGGCCGCCGACGTGCCGATCCCGGTCGGTCCGCCGAGCACACCCACCGCCCGCGCGTTGTCGTCCGCGCCGTTCATGTAGCGGCTGGAGCGCAGGTGCCACTCGTGGCCGCCGGACTGCCAGTCCTGCAGGCCCTTCACATAGGCGAAGACGGCCAGCCGCTGCGCCGGGTCCAGCGCGAACTCGTCGAAGAGCGGCTCCACTTCGGTGAACGCGGTGTGCTCGAACTGCTGGAGCCGCGAGGTCAGCAGGTCGTTGACCGCGTCGGCGGCCTCCTGCGTGCTCAGGTCGAGGAACCGTTCCAGCACCAGTACTGCGTTGGACAGTTCACCCTCGTCCTCGATCTCGCGCTGGTACGAGAACAGGTCGTTGCGCAGGTGCACGCTGTCCGCGAAGCAGTCGCGCAGTACCCGCATCGGTCGGCTCGCCGCGATCGCGTCGGGCACCTCGGCGCCCGCCGCGTGCTCGATCAGGTTCGCCGACCACGGTGCGCCGCCGACCTTGCGGCGCATCTCGATGTACTCGATCGGGTTCGACACCCGCCCGGCGCTGATGTTGGACAGCTCCCAGAGGGACTCCTCCAGCAG
Organism: Streptomyces sp. NH27; assembly: GCF_056859195.1. Lineage (NCBI taxonomy): Bacteria > Bacillati > Actinomycetota > Actinomycetes > Kitasatosporales > Streptomycetaceae > Streptomyces > Streptomyces sp. NH27. The sequence goes on along the minus strand of NZ_JACEGK010000459.1, from coordinate 2,408 downwards.
GTGCCGGGTGCTCTCGTGGAACCGCCGCCGGTACCCCTCCGACATCTGCGGCACCGTCCGCCGCCACAGGTCGGCCAGGCCCGCTTCCACCTGGTTCGTCGGCTCCGGGACCTGCTGCGCGAGGTCCACCGGCATGAACGCCGGCAGCCGGTCCAGATACTCCTTCGCGCCCGCCATGTCCGGGGTGCGCTTGAAGATGTCCAGGAAGTGGTCGTCGAAGAAGAACACCCACACGTACCAGTCCGTCACCAGGTCCAACTCCGGCCCCGAGGCGTCCGGGTGGGTGTACGCGCACAGCAGGGCGTAGTCGTGCGAGTCGAAGTCCGATTCGGCCCAGATGCCCGAGCCCTCGATCATCGTCATCTCCCGGGCCCACTCCTTGGAGTGCTCCCGGGCGCGTTCGAGGTGCGGGTTCAGCCGCGCCGGGTACGGCACGTAGAACTTGGGCAGTTCGAAGGGCTGCGGCATCTCCGTTAAGACCTTCCGCTCAACTGATCACCTGTACAGCCCTCACGCTAGGTCGGACCCACCCGGTGCCGTGCGCTGATAACGCCCTTTTCCGCCCGATGAGTTGAATTCGCCCGCACGGCGATTAACGATCTTGTTCGCGGGTTCGCGGCGGAAATCGGCCCCGCCGCGTGCCGGGACGAGGTCAGCGGCTGCCGCCCGGGCCGCCGGCGACGAGGTCGGCGACGATCGCCGCGGACATACCCGCGTGCGGGAGCCCGCCGCCCGGATGGGCCCAACCCCCCAGGAAGTAGAGTCCCTTGAACGGCGTCCGGTTGGGCGGGCGGAAGAGGGCGCCGCCGGCCCCGGGGAGCGAGGGCACCGGCACCGAACCGCCCGCCGCACCCGTCTCCCGTTCCACGTCCCGCGGGGTGCGGACCTCGCGCCACAACTCCCGCTCCCGCAGGCCCGGAACGGCCCGCTCCGCGACCTCCAGCATCCGTTCGGCGAACGCGTCGGCGAACTCCCCACCGGACCAGTCCACCCCGGAACCGGAACCGGAACCGGAACCGGAGCCGCCGCGCCCGGCGGCGTGCCGCGGCACCGTCGCCGTCACGGTGACCGCCTCGTGCCCGTCGTCCGGCCGCGTCGCCGGGTCGTCCGGCCGCAGCACGGTGACCGTCAACGCCCCCTGCGCCGGCACCTCGACCCGACCGCGCCCGAACACCCAATCCAGCGCGGCCCCCCGATCAGCGGCGTGCACGACCGTACGGTGTGCCGCCCCGGCCGGGCGCGACCCGCGCAGCGCCACGTGCACCGTGCAGCGCCCCGGTTCGTCCCGCGCCCCGGCGAGCGGCCGCAGGTCCGTCCCGCCCGACGGGATGGTCTCCTGCGGGTGATACGGCACCGGCACCGACGCGGCCACCATGTCGGCGGCCTCGGTCGAGCCGTCCGCGAACCGGAGCCCGCGCACCTGGCCGGCGTGCACCTCCACGCCCGCCACCTCGGCGCCGAACCGGAACGCCACCTTCCGGGCCAGGCAGCGTGCGTACAGCGCGTCCGCGAGCGCCCGCATCCCGCCGCGGACGTACCAGACGCCGAACGACTGCTCCAGGTAGGGCAGTACGGTCGCCGCCGCGGGCGCCGTCCGCGGGTCGAGCCCGTTGCCCAGCGCGTACCACTCCAGCAGCGCGGCCGGCCGCGGATCGCCGCCCAGCTCGCCCGTGGCCACGTCGGCCAGGTGCGGCGGACGCCGCAGCAGGCCCTTGCGCCGGGCCGGGTAGGGGTCCTTGAACAGCGGCTTCGGGTCCCCGATCGGCTCCTCCAGCAGCGGCCGGCGAACGCCCTCCCACACCTCCCGCGCCCGTACCAGCACATCGCTCCATCGCTCGCCGCTGCCCGGGCCGAACGCGGCGTCCAGCGCGTCGATCACGCCCGAGCGGGAGGCGTTCGGCAGCGACACGTCGGTGCCGTCCGCGAAGACGTGCCGGCCGGCCGGGTCGGTCTGCACCAGCTCGACGCAGTCCTCCAGGCTCTCCCGGCCGGTCTTCACGAACAGGTCACGGTAGACCGCGGGGAGCTGCAACAGACCCGGCCCGGTATCGAAGGCGAAGCCGTCCCGGGCGAAGGCGCCGACGGCTCCGCCGTACGTCTGCGCGCGTTCGTACACCACGACGTCGTGCCCGCCCGTCGCGAGCCGCGCCGCCGCCGCCATCGCGGCCATCCCGGCACCCACCACCGCAATCCGTCCCATGACGCGAGCGTATCCACGCCGTGGGTTCAGCGGTCCGCCCGGGTGGCCGGACCTTGCGGTGCGTGGGTGGCTGGTCGCGCCGTTCTCCGCCAGGCGAAGCTCTGGGGGGAGAACCGCGCGACCGGCCATAAGTGACCGTATGGTCCCGGGACGGGGAAAAGGCGCAGGGTGGGTGGGCATACCTAGGTAGGGGAATGAGTAGCTGTAC
>NZ_JACEGK010000458.1:0-6515 GCF_056859195.1 Streptomyces sp. NH27 | reverse complement strand
CCGCCTTCCTCACCGCCGTCCAGGCGAACGAATTCCCCACCCTCTGACCCCAATCTGCTCGGGAGACCTCGCACATGCCCGCCCTTGAGATCGACGCCCTGGTGTTCGATGTGCTCGGCACACTCGTCGACGAACCCGCCGGTATCCGCGCCGGTATCCGTGGCCTCGCTCCGTCGCTCGCCGATCCCGCGATCGAGGAGCTGTTGCAGGTGTGGCAGCGCCACATCGAGGCTGCCCAGCAACGCATCCTGGACGGGAGTCGGCCCTACGCCGCCAGCGACGTTCTGGACCGCGAGGCCGCTCAACTCGTCGCCGACGCGGCGGGGTTCGGCGATCCCGCCGCAGTCGAGGCGCTGGCGCTCGCGGGCCGGCGCCTGCCGGCCTGGCCCGACACCGTGGCCGGTCTCGCCCGCCTCGCCGAACACTTCCCGTTGATCGGGCTCTCCAACGCCGGCCGGACGGCGCTGCTGGGACTCAACGCCCACGCGGGCCTGCGATGGCACCAAGCGCTCTCGGCCGAGGACGCGCGCACGTACAAGCCGACCCCGGCCGTCTACGAACTCGCGGTCACCGTGGCCGGAGTGCCGCCGGAGCGGCTGCTGATGGTCGCCGCCCACGCCTGGGACCTGCGCGGAGCCCAGCGTCTCGGGCTGCGCACCGCGTACGTGGCCCGACCCGTCGGGGACCCGCCGGCGCCGTCGGACCGGTTCGACCTGCACGCCAAGGGACTTGACGACCTGGCCGACCAACTCGGTCTGCCCGTCGGCTGATCGGGCCCCAGGTGAGGCGGAGCTCGATCCAGGGCATCGCCACCCTGGCCCTGGCCAAGGTCGGCAGTTGGAATGCGGCGGCCGGGTGTCCTGGATGTCCGGCCGCCGGCGGTCTTCAGCCAGGGCTCACGCCGTGGCGGCGGTGCGGTGCAGCGTGAACCAGAACGTCGGGACGGGATTGGTGCCAGGTGTCACGTCGACCAGCCGCCACCCGGTGAACCTGGCGGTGAGTTCGTCGGCGGTGACGCCGGACACCAGGTCGTCGAAGGCCCCGGGCCCGTAGCCGAACATCAGCAGGTGCGCGCCGGGGGCCGCCCGCCGCGTGAGGCCGGCCGCGTAGGCGTCGCGGCGGTGCGGGGGAATCCCGCAGTAGCAACTCAGGTCGAAGAACAGGTCGTACGGGCCGGGCAGGCCCACCTCGTCGAGCCGGGTGGCGTCGGCGCACAGCACGGGGATGTCCACTCCGGCCGCCGCGGCCTTCTCCCTCGCCTGCCGGACCGCGCGGTCGACCAGGTCGACGGCCGCCACCTGCCAGCCGTGCCTGGCCAGGTACACCGCGTTGGTCCCGGTGCCGCAGCCGAGTTCGAGAGCCCGGCCCGGCGCCAGTGCGTCGGGGCCTTCGACCAGGGCCACCAGTTCGGGCGGGGTGATCCCGCTGTCCCACGGCGGCTTGCCGTCCCGGTAGAAGTCCTCCATGTAGCCGCGCACCGCGGCCTCTTGATCGAGTTCCGCGGCCGTTCGTGTCTCGCCCATCGCCACACCCCTCCAGGAAACTAGAGTTCATCTCTAGTGACTGACTCTAGAGATAGACTCCCGTCATGGATGAAGTCAAGGGAACCGGCGGAGGCGTCAAGCGCCCCGACAAGCGGGCCGAGCGCTCGCGGCGCACCCGCGAGAAGATCGTCGCGGCGGCGCGGGACCTGTTCGTCGCGCAGGGGTACGGCGTGACGAGCCTGCAGGAGGTGGCGGATCGCGCGGGTGTGGCCGTCCAGACCGTGTACTTCGTCTTCCGCACCAAGCGCGGGCTGTTCAAGGACGTCGTCGACACGACCATCGCGGGCGACGCCGAGCCGGTCGCCACGATGGACCGCGAGTGGTTCCGCGCCGCGTGCGCCGAGCCCACCGCGTCCGGTCAACTGCGCTCCCATGTAAAGGGAGTAGGCGACATCCTCGGCCGCGTCGCCCCGATCATGCCGGTGATCGCGGCCGCGGCGGCCACAGACCAGGAGATCGCCGCGCAGTGGCCGGCGGCCGGTCCCGACCCCCGCTACACCGTCCAGCACGCCGCGGCGAAGGCGCTGACCGCCAAGCCCGACGCCTGCCCCGACGTCGATGCCGACCGCGCCGCCGACCTGCTCTACGGACTGCTCAGCCCGGAGCTGTACCTGATCTTCGTCCGCGACCGGGGCTGGTCCCCCGAGGCGTGGGAGGAGTGGGCCGCCACCACCCTCATCGCCCAGCTCTGCACCGACGCCCCGCTCTCCACCGGCCGCGGACGGGCCGGCGTCAGCTGAGGCGGAGGTCGATCCAGGGAACCGTGTCGCCGGGCAGCAGGTACCTCTCGATCTCGGCGAAGCCGTGCCGCGAGGCGAAGCGCAGTCCGTCCTCGTTGGAGGACAGCACGACGGTCTCGACCACCTCGGCTCCAAGCTCGCGTGCGCGGTCGAGCCCTCGCGCGTAGAGCTGAGCACCGAACCCGCGGCGGCGGTGCGGAGCCAGTACGCGCGCGATCACGGTGGCGGTCCGGGTGTCGTCCGCCGGCGGGCGCACCGTGCTGCATCCCACCAACACGTCGTCGAGGTAGGCGACTTCGATGTGGTGGCGCCGGGACCGGTCCCGTACGTCGTCCAGGGACAGGACGTGCGTCGGGATGATCGCGTTGTGGACGTGCTGCCAGTCGCGGAACGCGGCCTCGTCGGCGGGCTGTTGGATGCGCAGGCGGAGGTCGGACATCAGCACAGGATGCCCGAGGAGGGCGCCGGACCTCAACTCGGTTTCGGCGCCGCGGGGTCGGGGCGGCGGCGGGCGAGGTGGACGTGGATGTCGGCGGCGATCTCGACCGTCTCGGGGAGGACCCGGGCGATCGCGCGGAACACCTGGTCCCGTTCCGGGGCGGGCAGCATCAGGTAGGCCGAGATCGTCGAGAGGTGACCGACGTACTCCCGCCCAACCACCCGTGGCGACTACGACCTTGGCGCGACGTCGGGCATCAAGGCCGTTGGCATCGAACTCGGCGAGTTCGTCGATGCGCCGGGCTCCCGGGACGACCGCGCAGGCACGGGCCGGCCGAGCCGGATGAATTGCTGGCCACAGTCGAACTGCTGGTGCGATTCGCCGTAGAAGCTCGCATGAACGACGAGCAGTTGTACCGCTGGACGTCGCTCTGATCTTCGCTGTGGCTATTCGGTTCCGACGGCGGCAGCGTGCAGTTCACGGAGTACATCGCCCAGAACGGTGGCGGCGTCGCCGAGCACTTCCCGCTCGAACATCGAAGTCTTGTCGGTCCATGGTTGGGCGTTGACGAGTGCTCGGACCGCACCGGGACGGCAGTAGTCGATGAGCCCGGCGGCGGGGAACACTGTCCCGGAAGTGCCGATGGCGATCCACACGTCGGCATGACGGGCGGCGTCAATCGAGGCGCGGATCTTCTTGGCCGGGAGTTGCTCTCCGAACAGGACGACGTCGGCGCGGGCGATGCGCCCGCAGTGCGGGCAGGTGGGCACCGTTTCGTGGAGGTCCTGGTCGAACCAGGCACCGTGGCGGGAGTGGCATGCCTTCCCCGAGCAGCGGGTGCGGAACACGCTGCCGTGGAGTTCGGCGACGTGCGTGGATCCCGCCCGGGTGTGGAGCCCGTCAATGTTCTGGGTGGCAATGTGCACGTGGAAGTGGGATTCGGCGGCGACCAACGCCTCGTGTGCAGGGTTGGGTTGCGCGAGGGACGAGGCGTGACGTAGTTCGTTCCAGTGATCCCATGCCTGTTGGGCTTTGCCGTGCCAGCGAGACGCGGTGCTGAGCTTCGCGGCGTCCGGGTTGCGGTCCCACATGCCGTTGCCGCCCCGGTAGACGGGCAGCCCCGATGGGGCGGAGATACCGGCCCCCGTGAGGACTGCGAGCCAAGGTTTATGGTCAGCGACCACGACATCAGTCATACGATCACTCTAGGTCCCTGGTGAAGTCTCACGGCACCGGATTTTGCACCGTCGTCCCAGTTCTGCTGGGGGCGCGACAGACCAAGGCCATTGCCCTGGGCCTGGGTTGTGGGTTGATCGGTCTGCGCGTCTTGATCGCTGCCGGGTCGGCTGATTGGCTGGTCGGCATGTCTGAGCTCGGACCCGTCGCATGGCCGCCTGAAACGATCCGGACCGGGAGGCTCGTACTCCGTGCGTCCGCGGCCCGGGACCGTGGGGCGTTCATCGAACTGCTGGCGTCGCCAGAAGTGCACACCTATCTCGGCGGCCCCCGGTCGCGTGACGAGCTTGAGCGCGAGATGCCCGAGGTGCCCGAGCAGTGGCCGGGGAGCTTCGTCGTCGAGCTCGACGGGGCGATGATCGGCCAGATCCTGCTCAGGAGAGCATCGGAGCGGCATCGCCCGGCTGCCGCGGGCAAGGCCGATCTCGGCTATCTGTTCCTGCCGCGGGCGTGGGGATTCGGGTACGCCGCCGAGGCGTGCGCGGCGGCGCTCGACTGGTTCGACGGCGTCCTGCCCGGCGAGCCGGTGGTGCTCGCCACCCGGACCGCCAACCTCGGCTCGATGCGCCTCGCGGCAAAGCTGGGGTTCACCGAGGTGGAGCGGTTCCATGCCTGGGACGCCGAGCAGTGGCTCGGCCTGCGGTCACCGGTCACGCCGTCCGCTTGAGTTCATGAGCAGGACAACCCGTTGCCGGTGTCAGGTGAGGCGGAGGTCGATCCAGGGGATCGTGTCACCGGGCAGCAGGTACCGCCTACGGCTCGGAACTCAACTCCGTTGCCGGTTCCCCGGGTCGGGGCGGCGGCGGGCGAGGTGGACGTGGATGTCGGCGGCGATCTCGACCGTCTCGGGGAGGACCCGGGCGATCGCGCGGAACACCTGGTCCCGTTCCGGGGCGGGCAGCATCAGGTAGGCCGAGATCGTCGAGAGGTGACCGACGTACTCGCCGGCGGTCATCGTCAACTGCCTTGCTACCAGGCGCTGTTGGACGTCGGCGAAGCACTCGGACCGTTGCAGTTCCGTACCCGGCCACTGCATGGCGTGGTCCGGGGGCGTGCCGTCCGGCGACGGGATGTCGTCGCTCTCGAGGAACGGTGCGCGGGCGGCGCGGACCGCCTCCCGCACGGCGGGGTCGGCCAGTTCGACCGGCCCGCCGAAGGAGGCGAACACGCCGCCCGGTTCGAGCAGCGCGGCCACGCGGGGCCAACGGCCGTCCGGGTTCGTCCAGTGCAGGGCCGCGGCCGCGTAGACCAGGCCGTACGTCCCGCCGCCCGCGCCGCCGCTCTCGCCGCCCGCACCCGCACCCGGTCGTAGGTCTTCGAACGCGGCCTGCACCGCACAGACTTGTGCCGGCACGTGCTTGCGCAGCTCCGCGAGCATGGCGCCGTCGGGCTCGGTCGCGGTGACCGCGATGCCGAGTCGCGCGAACAGGCGGGTGGCCTTGCCGGTCCCGGCGCCGATTTCGAGGGCGGTGCGCAACGGGCGCCCCGCGTACGCCGTCACCGTGTCGAGCAGCTCGACGGGGTACCCCGGCCGGAACCGTTCGTACGCTTCCGCCATCGCTCCGAAGCTCAGCGCGCGACCAGACATGCGGAGCATCCTGGCACGGGCCGCGCGCCCGCGCCCGCCCGTTTCGCGGCACCCTGCTACCAGGGCACCACGCCGCCGTCGTCGTAGAACGCACCGGTCGGACCGTCGTCGGGCAGCGACGCGAGCCGGATCGCGACCACGGCACCCTGCTCGGGGGTGCGGACCCCGCGGAAGCCGTTGAGGTCGGTCGCGCAGTAGCCCGGGCAGCCCGCGTTGATCAGGATGTTCGTGTCCGCCAGTTCCTTGGCGTACTGGATGGTGACGGCGTTGAGGAACGTCTTCGACGCCGAGTACGCCGCGGAGATCGGGCCCGTCTCGGCGCCGGGCGTGGTCTGGAGGGTGAGAGAACCGACGCTGCTGGACATGTTCACGATCCGCGGCGACGCCGAGCGGCGCAGCAGCGGCAGCAGCGCGTTGGTGACGCGGATGACGCCGATGACGTTGGTCTCCACGGCCGTCCGTACGGTGTCGAGGGCGACGGCGGTGGGCGCCTGCGGCGCGGCGCCGGTCACGCCGGCGTTGTTGACGAGGACGTCGAGCCGGCCGGCGCGCTCCTCGATCAGGCGGGCGGCGGCGGCCACGCTCTCGTCGTCGGTCACGTCGAGCGGGACGCCGAACGCGTCCACGCCGTCCTCCCGCAGCTTCTGTACGGCGGCTTCCCGGCGTTCGTCGCTGCGGGCGCCGACGCCGACGCTCCAGCCGAGGGCGCCGAGGCCGACCGCGATCTCGTATCCGATGCCCTTGTTCGCACCGGTGACCAGTGCGATGGTCCGGCCGTTGTCGGGTTCGCGCACGTGTCCGCTCGTGCTTCCGTTGGTGCTTCCGTTCGTGTTTCCACTCATGTCTCCAAGCGTGCTCCGCACCCGGGCGGGGGCGCCAGGACCATGTGGGTGGGCGGCGATACCGTACGGGTATCCTCGCAGTTCAGCTCGGCCGTATCGGCCCGCGGCCGGGGCGTGTCGGGTACC
>NZ_JACEGK010000457.1:0-6525 GCF_056859195.1 Streptomyces sp. NH27 | reverse complement strand
CCCGTCACAGCACGGACAGCTCCGCGAGGAGGTCGTCCAGGCCCAGCGAGCCCAGCGAGAGCGCGGCCATGTGCCATGCCTTGAGGTCGAACGAGTCGCCGTGGGCGGCCCGGGCGGCGGCCCGGCCGGCCAGCCAGGTGCGCTCGCCGATCTTGTAGCCGATCGCCTGCGCGGGCATGCCGAGGTAGCGGATCACCTCGCTGTCGATCATCTCCGCGGGGCTGCCGTTGTGGGCGGCCAAGAAGGCGTGGCCGAGCTCCGGCGTCCAGCGCTCGCCCGGGTGGAAGGGCGAGTCGTCGGGGATGACCAGCTCCAGGTGCATGCCGATGTCGATGATGACCCGCACCGCCCGCAGCATCTGCGCGTCGAGGTAGCCCAGCCGCCGCTCCGGGTCGGTGAGGAAGCCGAGTTCGTCCATCAGCCGCTCCGCGTAGAGCGCCCAGCCTTCGACGTTCGCGCTGACCGTGCCGACGGTGGCCTGGTAGCGGGACAGGCTGTCGGCGATGTGCGCCCACTGGGCCAGCTGGAGGTGGTGGCCCGGCACGCCCTCGTGGTACCAGGTGGAGACCAGGTCGTAGATCGGGAAGCGGGTGTGGCCCATCGTCGGCAGCCAGGTGCGGCCCGGGCGGCTGAAGTCCTCGGTGGGCGCGGTGTAGTAGGGCGCCGAGGCGCCGCCGGGCGGGGCGATGTGCGCCTCCACCCGCTTGACCCGCTCGGCGAGTTCGAAGTGGGTGCCGTCCAGCGCGCGGATCGCCTCGTCCATCAGGCCCTGGAGCCATTCGCGCACCTCCTCCACGCCCTCGATGACGGTGCCGTGCGTGTCGAGGTGGCGCATCACCTGCCACGGGTCGGTGTCCGGCAGGATCTTGCCCGCCTCCGAGCGCATCTCGGCGATCAGCCGGTGGAACTCCGACCAGCCGTACGCGTACGCCTCCTCCAGGTCCAGGTCGGCGCCGTTCCAGTACCGCGACCAGCGGGCGTACCGCTCGCTGCCCACGGTGTCGGGGGCGCCCTCGACGGCCGGGGCGTACGTGTCGCGCAGCCAGTCGCGGATCTGGGCGAAGGCGGCCGTGGCCTCGCCCGCCGCGGCGTCCAACTCGGCCCGGAGCTCGGCCGGGCCGTCGGCGGTGAGCTGCGCGAACCAGCTTTCCGCCGCGCCGTCGCCGACCCACGTGCCGAGTTGCTCGATGACCGTCTCCACCTGCTTCGGGCCGCCGCGCAGGTCGCGGGCCAGGCCCTCCTCCAGCGAGGAGCGGTAGCCGGCCACCGAGGCGGGCACCGCGCGCAGCCGCGCGGCGATGTCGGCGTAGTCCTCCGCCGTCGTCATCGGCATGAGCGTGAAGGTCTCGCGGATGCTGTGCAGCGGGGAGTTGATGTTGCTGACCGCGCGCAGGTGCTCACCGGCGTCGTGGACCTCGATGTCGGCGGAGAGCCGGTCGCGGAGCAGGCGGGCGCAGCGCCGCTCCTCCGGGCTGTCGCCGCCGGGCCGCGCCTCGGCCTCGGCGAGCCGGGCCTGGGTCTCCCGCGCGAGGTCGGCCAGTGCCTGTGCGCCGGCGGGCGAGTAGTCGGACAGCCGGCGGGCGCTGCCCGGCGCGCCGATGTACGTACCGAGGCCCGGGTCGAGGACGACCAACTCGTCGACATAGGCGTCGGCGACCTGGCGGGGCAGTGGGCTGCTGGTGAGAGTCGACATACGGTCATCTTCGTACGTCAGGTGGTACGGCGTCACCTCGAATAGCCGCCCGGGGCGGGGCCGCCGCGATTTCGCCCGGCCGTACGGTGCCGGCGGCCCGCCTCTGCCGCTGGTCCCGACGGTGCCGAAGGCCCGCCGTTCCGGGCGGTGTTGCCGTCGTCCGATCCTGGGCGTGCCTGCAAAATCCCTTCTCCCGGCCGGGCTTGCGACGTCCGGCGGGCGCGCCCTCCCGCTGACCTGGCGGCGGGGCACGTACTCCAACACCGGCCGATCGGCGGGTACTTCACCCGCCGAAGGCTGCGGGGGAGCGTGCGCGCCGCGAGCCCCGCGCTGCGGGCAGACGGTGCCACGCCCGCGGACACGCATGGGCGGGCACCGTCACACCGGGCGGTCGATCACCGTCCAGGGCAGCGGCGTGGGCGTGCCGTCGGCAGCGGCGGGCAGCGTGGCGGTGATGACGAGGGTGCCGTCCTCGACCTGGTAGTCCAGCGGCAGGTCTAGCTCGCGCAGCGCGGCGGTCATGCCGGTGTTGGTGGACCGGGTCACCGCGTAGACGCTGTCGCGGCCCGCCTCCGCGGCGAGTTCGACGAGCTTGCGCAGCAGCGCGGCGCCGATGCCACGGCGCTGCCACTCGTCCTCGACGAGCAGCGCGACCTCGTTCTCGTCGCCGTCCCACAGCAGATGGCCGAGGGCGACCAGCCGGCCGGAGGCGGTCTCGACCGCGAGCGACTGGCCGAAGCGCGGGCTGAGCAGGTGGGTGAGGTAGCGGTCCGCGTCGCCGACCGGGCCGTGGTATCGCTGCGCGAGGGTGGCCGGCGAGCAGCGTTCTTGCATCGCGAGCGCCGCGGCCAGGTCCTCGGGGCGAGCCCGGCGCAGGCTGATCTCGTTGCCCTCGGGGAGGGTGAGGACGTCGCGGCGGTGCGGCATGCGCACGCTGAGCCGGGCATCCAACTCCACCAGGGCACGGGCCCGGGCGAACTCGGTGGGCGTGAACGGCAGGTGCTCGCGGCGCACGGTGATCACGCCGCCGGACGGGTCGCGCAGCCGCATCACCGTCGGGGCGCCCTCGACGCAGTGGGCGCCGGCAGCCCGTTCGTCCTGCTCCGCCGGCTGCGCGTACCGGTCCTGGTCGTCGAGCTGCCCGGCGGGCGTCGAGCCGATGGTGCAGCGCCCGAAGAGTTGGCGCAGCGCCAGCGGCAGTTCGGCGGCGTCCAGCGCGGTGCGGGTGGCCAGGGTGAGCATCCGGGTCGGCATGTCCACCAGGTCGTGGGCGTCGGCCCGCTCCAGCCAGGTGTCGGTGCCGCCGGCGTCCGTGACGGACTTCGCGAGCGCGGTCGCCGGGAGCGCGGACGGTGCCCGCAGCAGGAACTCGTCCACGGTGCCGTCGGCCAGCGGGTGCGTCTGGAGGGTGACGATGTCGACCCGGCTGCCGGCCAGGGCCGTGCACACCGCCCCGAGTGTGCCGGGTGCGTCGCGTACGGTCGTGCGCATCCGCCACAGCGTGGTCTCGGCGGGGGCAGGCGCGGGTGAGGAGACTGCGTCGGTGGGCAGCGGTGCGTCGGTGGAGGCGTCCGCCGTGGGTACTCGCCGTGCGGCGTCGTGGCCGCGCCACCACAGGTGGAAGCCGGCGGCGAGCAGTGACCCGCCCGCCGAGGCGATCAGCAGCGCCCTCCCGCCGAGTCCGGCGCCCGCCGTTTCGGCGACGAGGTCCGCGGCGGCCGTCGCGGCGAACAGCGCTGCTACGAAGGCGCGTTCACGGCCCCTGTGACGGCGCCGTGCGGGGGCGGAGGCAGAAGAGGTCGAATGCGGCATACGGCAACCATGCCGAACGCGTGTTGCGCGATCACGAACACACCGTGACCGGACGGTAAAGGGGCGACCTTTTCGGCTAACTCATCCTTTGAGGTGCTTCGCCGTCTTCGGGTTCCCGTGCCGGGGGCCGGAGTTGGCGCCGGCGCCGTTGCCGCCCTTGCCCAGGGCCCGCACCGCGCGGCTGATCGCCTCCGGCGACAGGTGCGCGTAGCCCACCACGAGGGCGACCTCGTCCTCCGTGGCCGCGTCCTCCGCGACCGGGACCGAGGCCGCGACCGCGTCCCGGGCCGGCGCCGCGCGGTAGTCCGACAGCGGACGCAGCCGGATTCCGGCGGCCTCGGCCCGCGCGAGAAAGCGCTCCTGCGGCCCGTACTCGGCCGGCAGCGTGACGATCGCGTGCAGCCCGGCCGCGATACCGCTGACCCGGGCGCCCGGCAGGTGTTCGGCCAGGGCCGTCACGAGGGCGTCCCGCCGCAGCCGGTAGAGCCGTTGGCAGCGGCGCAACTGCCGGTCGTACTGCCCGGTGGTGAGGAAACGGGCGAGGACGGCCTGCTCGGTGACGGGGTTGCCCAGATCCATGGTCCGCTTGCGCGCCGCCGCCTCCGCGACCACGTCCGGCGGCGCCACCAGCCAGCCCAACCGCAGCCCCGGCGCAAGGGACTTGCTCACCGATCCGGTGTACGCGACATGGCCGGGCGCGAGCCCCTGGAGGGCGCCGACCGGCGCCCGATCATAGCGGAAGTCCCCGTCGTAGTCGTCCTCGACCACCAGGCCGTCCACCGACCGTGCCCAGCCGGCCAGTTCGGCGCGCCGCGGCGCGGAGTACGCCACCCCGGAAGGGAATTGGTGGCAGGGCGTCACGATCGCGGCGCGCGCACCCGTGGCCGCCAACGCGTCGACCCGCAGCCCGTCGCCGTCGACCGGCACCGGCACCGCCGACAGGCCCACCGCGGCCAGCAGTTCGCGCAGTTCCGGGCTGCCCGGGTCCTCCACCGCGACCGCCCGGTGCCCCCGGGCGCGCAGCACCATGCCGAGCAGCGTATGTGCCTGGGCCACCCCGGAGACCACCATCACCTGGTCGGGCTCGGCGGCCACGCACCGCCGCCGTACGAGGAGTTCGGCCAGCGCCTGGCGCAACTCCGGCAGGCCGCGCGGGTCGGGGTAGCCGAACGCGGTGTGCGGCAGCCGGGCCACGATCCTGCGGTGCGCGGCCGACCAGGCCGCCCGCGGGAAGAGCGAGAGGTCCGGCAACCCCGGCCGCAGGTCCGCCGGGCCGCCCCGGTCGTCCTCGGCGAAGCCGCTCGCCACAAACACCGCCGGGGCGGTGGTCGTCCGGGCCACCCAGGTGCCCGAGCCCTGCCGGCCGGTCAGGTAGCCCTCGGCCGTCAACTGCTCGTAGGCGTCGGTCACCACGCCCCGCGACACCCCGAGGTCGGCGGACAGCGCCCGGCTCGACGGCATCCGCACCCCGGCCGCCAGCCGCCCGGACCGGACCTCCTCCCGCAGCGCCGACTGGAGCGCCCGGCCCCGTCCGCGCGGCGCGACGTCCAGCGACGGCAGCAGCACCTCCCACGCGGCCCTGCCCTCGGGCCGCGCGGTGCCCTGCGCGCGCTCGGGCGCCCCGGAGCCCGGCCCGGGGCGATCCGCCGAGCTGCCCGCCGCCGAAGTGGTTCCCCAACTTCCCATGAAAGTGGACCTTAAAGCAGACCGCCTTGCGTCCGTACGGTCCGGGTATGAACTCCTCCTACCGCCGCGGTGCGCTCTTCGCCGCCGTCGCCTGCGTCCTGGTGGGCGCGTCCTTCACCGCCGGTGGCGCGCTCGTCCACTACCCGCACGCCGGTGGCCAGGCACTGCGCTACGGCGCCGCGTTCCTGCTGCTGGCGGGCCCGGCCCGCCGCCGGGGGAGCGGCCGGCTGCGTGCCCTCCGCGTACGTCAGTGGGTGCTGGTCGCGGCCGTCGCCGCGGTCGGCATGGTCGGCTTCAACCTGTCGGTGCTCGCCGCGGAGCGCACCGCGCAACCGGCGGTGCCCGGCGTGCTGGTGGGCTGCGCGCCGGTCGTGGTGGCCGTGCTGGTCCCGCTGGCCGCCGGACGCCGGCCGGGCGGCGCGGTCACCGGGGGAGCGGTGCTGGTGGCGGCGGGCGCGTTCGCCGTCCAGGGCTGGGGCGGCACGGACGGGCCCGGCCTGGCGTGGTCGGTGGCGGCGCTGGGCGGCGAGGTGGGCTTCGCGCTGCTGGCGGCGCCGCTGGTACGGCCGCTGGGCCCGCTGCTGCTGTCCACCTGCGTGTGCGGGTTCGCCGCGGTCGAGGCCGCGGTGCTCGCCGCGGCCGGCGACGGGTTCCGCACCCCGACCGGCCCGGAGGCGCTGGCGCTGGGCTGGCAGGCGGTCGTCGCGACCGTGATCGGGTTCCTGTGCTGGTACGCCGGGTTCCAGCGGCTGGGCACCGAACGGGCCACGCTCTTCTCGGGGCTCATCCCGGTCTCGGCGGCGCTGACCGCGCCGATGGTCTCGGTCGGGACCCTGGGGGTGGGCCAGTTGACCGGCAGCGCGCTGGTCGCGGCGGGCGTGGCGGTCGGTTCGGGCGCCCTGCGGGGGCTGCACGGACGGCCGTACGGTTCCGCCGGCGGCGGCCCGGTGCAGGGTGGCGTGCCGGGCGAAGCCGCGGGTACGGCGGCGGGCGTGCCGGCGGGCGGGGAGGAACCGGTGCCCGCGGTCCGTCGGAGCTGACAGCGGAACGCGGGGGCAGACCGGGTGCCGGCCGGGAGGGCCGGTGCGGGTGCCGCGGGGCGGGCCGGGACCGGCAGCGTGGACCGGCCGGAAATCAGATCTGCATTTATGCATGCGGGACGGGAACTCCGCCGGGATGAGGGGAGTTGTCTCAGTACGGGCCGGTGCGCGCACCGGCCCGGCCAGCGGCTCCGACCGGGCGCCCCCGTCCCGGTCGGAGCTTCGAAGGTCGTCCGCGTGTCTGCCGGCCCCCTCCTCCGGCGGACCGCGGACGACGCACGGAGGAGGGCGTAC
>NZ_JACEGK010000456.1:0-6535 GCF_056859195.1 Streptomyces sp. NH27 | reverse complement strand
GCCCAGAGCCCACCGCAAGGAGCGAGGTATGCACAGCACGCTGATCGTGGCCCGGATGGCCATCGAGTCCAGCCGCGATGTCGCGCGGCTGTTCGGCGAGTTCGACGACACGGACATGCCCCACCGGATGGGGACCAGGCGCAGGCAGCTCTTCGCCTACCGCGGACTCTACTTCCACCTCCAGGACTTCGCGTCGGACGACGGCGGCTCGCGGATCGAGGAGGCCAAGGACGACCCGCGCTTCGTCGGCATCAGCGCGGACCTGAAGCCCTTCATCGGCGCGTACGACCCGGCGACCTGGCGCTCCCCCGCCGACGCCATGGCCACCCGCTTCTACCACTGGGAGGGCGGCGCATGACGGAGCGTCGGGTCGTCATCACCGGACTGGAGGTCCTCGCCCCCGGGGGCTCCGGCCGGGAGGGCTTCTGGCGACTCATCAGCGAGGGACGCACCGCCACCCGCGGCATCACCTTCTTCGATCCGTCGCCCTTCCGTTCCCGGGTGGCGGCCGAGGCCGACTTCAGCGGGCTGGACCACGGGCTCAGCCCGCAGGAGGTGCGGCGGATGGACCGCGCCGCGCAGTTCGCCGTGGTCACCGCGCGCAGCGCGGTCCAGGACAGCGGCGCCGAGCTGGCCGCGTTCGCACCCCACCGGATCGGCGTGGTCGTCGGCAGCGCCGTGGGCGCCACCATGGGGCTCGACGAGGAGTACCGCGTGGTGAGTGACGGCGGCCGGCTCGACCTGGTCGACCACCGCTACGCCGTCCCGCATCTGTACGACTACCTGGCGCCCAGCTCCTTCGCCGCCGAAGTGGCGTGGGCGGTGGGCGCCGAGGGGCCCTCGACGGTCGTCTCCACCGGGTGCACCTCCGGCATCGACGCCGTCGGCTACGGCGTGGAGCTGGTCCGCGAGGGAACCGTCGACGTCATGGTCGCCGGAGCGGCGGACGCCCCGATCTCGCCGATCACGATGGCGTGCTTCGACGCGATCAAGGCGACCACACCGCGGCACGACGACCCGGAGCACGCCTCGCGTCCCTTCGACGGCACCCGCAACGGCTTCGTGCTGGGCGAGGGTTCGGCCTTCTTCGTCCTGGAGGAGCTGGAGAGCGCCAAGCGGCGGGGCGCGCACATCTACGCCGAGATCGCCGGCTATGCCACGCGGTCCAACGCCTACCACATGACCGGACTGCGGAAGGACGGCGCGGAGATGGCCGAGGCCATCCGGGTCGCCATGGACGAGGCCCGGACCAATCCCGAGGACATCGACTACATCAACGCCCACGGGTCCGGCACCAGGCAGAACGACCGGCACGAGACCGCCGCGTTCAAGAAGAGCCTCGGCGAGCACGCGTACCGCACGCCCGTCAGCTCGATCAAGTCGATGGTGGGGCACTCGCTGGGAGCCATCGGCTCCATCGAGATCGCCGCGTGCGCTCTGGCGATGCAGCACGACGTCGTGCCGCCCACCGCCAACCTGCACACCCCGGACCCGGAGTGCGACCTGGACTACGTGCCGCTGACGGCACGCGAGCAGCCGGTCGGCTCGGTACTGACGGTGGGCAGCGGATTCGGCGGATTCCAGAGCGCCATGGTGCTCACCACCGCGCAAAGGAGCACCCTATGACCTCGGTCGTGGTCACCGGCATGGGCATCGCCGCCCCCAACGGCCTGGGCGCCGCGGACTACTGGGAAGCCACCCGCGGCGGAAAGAGCGGCATCGGCCGCATCACGCGCTTCGACCCGTCCGGCTACCCGGCCCAACTCGCCGGGGAGATACCCGGCTTCGAGGCCGCGGAGCACCTGCCCAGCAGGCTACTGCCCCAGACGGACCGCGTCACCCGGCTGTCGCTGGCCGCGGCGGACTGGGCGCTCGCGGACGCCGGCGTGGACCCGGCGTCGTTCGACCCCCTGGACATGGGGGTCGTCACCGCCAGCCACGCGGGCGGTTTCGAGTTCGGCCAGGGCGAGTTGCGCAAACTGTGGTCCCAGGGCAGCCAGTTCGTCTCCGC
This sequence comes from Streptomyces sp. NH27, assembly GCF_056859195.1. NCBI lineage: Bacteria > Bacillati > Actinomycetota > Actinomycetes > Kitasatosporales > Streptomycetaceae > Streptomyces > Streptomyces sp. NH27. The sequence goes on along the minus strand of NZ_JACEGK010000456.1, from coordinate 4,524 downwards.
GTACCAGTCCTTCGCCTGGTTCTACGCGGTCAACAGCGGCCAGATCTCCATCCGGCACGGGATGAAGGGGCCCAGCGGCGTCGTGGTGAGCGACCAGGCCGGCGGCCTGGAGGCGCTGGCGCAGGCCAGGCGGCTGGTGCGCAAGGGCACCCCGCTGGTCGTCGGCGGCGCCATCGACGCCTCGCTGTGCCCCTGGGGCTGGGTGGCCCAGCTCGCCGGCGGCCGGATGGCCACCAGCGACGAACCGACCCGGGCCTACACGCCGTTCGACCGCGACGCGCGCGGCTACGTGCCCGGCGAGGGCGGGGCGATCCTGATCCTGGAGTCCGCCGACGCGGCCCGTGCCCGCGGCGCCCGGGCGCACGGCGAGATCGCCGGACACGGGACGACCTTCGACCCGCCGCCCGGCAGCGGACGCGGGTCCACCCTGCGCACCGCGATCCGGATCGCGCTGGACGACGCGGACGCCGCTCCCCGCGACATCGACGTGGTCTTCGCCGACGGCGCGGGCGTGCCCGAACTGGACCGGGTCGAGGCCGAGGCCATCAGCGAGGTCTTCGGATCCGGCGGGGTCCCGGTCACCGTGCCCAAGACGATGACCGGCCGGCTGTACTCCGGCGCCGCACCGCTGGACGTCGCCTGCGCGCTGCTGGCGATCCGGGCGGGCGTCATCCCGCCCACCGTCCACGTCGACCCCTGTCCGGAGTACGACCTGGACCTCGTACTGCACCAGCCGCGTACGGCGACGGTGCGTACCGCCCTGGTGGTGGCCCGCGGCCACGGCGGGTTCAACTCCGCCATGGTCGTGCGCGCCGCCGCGTGAAGGCCCTGCGTGAAGGCCCTGCGGACGGACGAAGCCGCGCAGGCGACCGGACATCGCGCCGCTTCGCCGGCCGCATCCCGAGACGAAGGAGACAGACCCAGATGACGGACAGCCGATTCACCTTCGACGACCTCAAGCACATCCTGCTCAAGGCCGCCGGCGCCGAGGAGGGCCTCGACCTCGACGAGGACATCCTCGACACCACCTTCCAGGAGCTGGGCTACGAGTCGCTCGCGCTGCTGGAGACGGGCGGCTGTATCGAGCGCGAGTACGACATCACGCTCGACGACGAGGCCCTGACCGACGCCCTGACCCCCCGCGACCTGATCGACACCGTCAACAAGCAGCTGGCCGCCGGCCGCGCCGCCTGAGAGGACCTCCCGCCATGGCACAGTCCACTTCCCGTGTCGCGCTCGTCTCCGGCGCCACCAGCGGCATCGGTCTGGCGACCGCCCGGCTGCTGGCCACCCAGGGACACCGGGTGTTCCTCGGCGCGCGCACCGGCTCCGACGTCGACACGACCGTCAAGTCCCTCCAGGCCGAAGGCTTCGAGGCCGCCGGACAGGCGCTCGACGTCCGCGACGGCACCTCGGTCACGTCCTTCGTCCAGGCCGCGATCGACGCGTACGGCCGCGTCGACGTCCTGGTCAACAACGCCGGCCGGTCCGGCGGCGGGGTCACCGCGGACATCGGCGACGACCTGTGGAACGACGTCATCGACACCAACCTCAACAGCGTCTTCCGGATGACCCGCGAGGTGCTGACCACCGGGGGCATGCGGCAGAGCTCGCGCGGCCGCATCATCAACGTCGCCTCCACCGCGGGCAAGCAGGGCGTGGTGCTCGGCGCCCCGTACTCCGCCTCCAAGCACGGCGTCGTCGGCTTCACCAAGGCGCTCGGCAACGAACTGGCCCCCACCGGCATCACCGTGAACGCCGTCTGCCCCGGCTACGTGGAGACGCCGATGGCGCAGCGGGTGCGGCAGGGGTACGCCGCCGCCTACGACACCAGCGAGGCGGCGATCCTGGAGAAGTTCCAGGCCAAGATCCCGCTCGGTCGCTACAGCACCCCCGAGGAGGTCGCCGGCCTGATCGGCTACCTGGCCTCCGACACCGCAGCCTCCATCACCTCGCAGGCGCTGAACGTCTGCGGCGGACTCGGCAACTTCTGACCGTCCGGAGAGCGGACGAGGACCGGACAAGGAGCATTGCCCATGACGACGCGTGAGGTCGAGCACGAGATCACCATCGCCGCGCCCGCCGGCACCATCTACCGGCTGCTGGCGGACGTGAGCCATTGGCCGCAGATCTTCCCGCCCACCATCCATGTCGAGCAGGAGGACACCGGCGCCCACCAGGAGCGCATCCGCATCTGGGCCACCGCGAACGGCGAGGCCAAGAACTGGACGTCCCGCCGCACCCTGGACCCCGAGGGCCTGCGCATCGTCTTCCGGCAGGAGGTCAGCACCCCGCCGGTCGCCGCGATGGGCGGCACCTGGATCGTCGAGCCCCTCGGCGAGGAGACATCGCGGGTCCGGCTGCTGCACGACTACCGGGCCGTCGGCGACGACCCGGCAGACCTCCAGTGGATCGACAAGGCCGTGGACACCAACAGCACCGCGGAGCTGGCCGCCCTGAAGGAGAACGTCGAGCGCGTCCACGCCGCCGAGTCGCAGGACCTGGTCTTCTCGTTCACCGACACCGTGGAGGTCAACGGCGCCGCCAAGGACGTCTTCGACTTCGTCAACGAGGCCGGCCAGTGGCCCGAACGGCTGCCGCACGTGGCCACCGTGCGCTTCAGCGAGCCCTCCCCGGGGTTGCAGACCCTGGAGATGGACACCCGCGCCAAGGACGGCTCGGTGCACACCACCAAGTCCTACCGGGTCGCCTTCGAGCCGGACAAGATCGCGTACAAGCAGGTCACGCTGCCCGCCCTGATGACCCTGCACACCGGTGTGTGGACGTTCACCGAGACCGGCCGGGGCACCACCGAGGCCAGCTCGCAGCACACCGTCTCGATCAACACCGACAACATCGCCGCGATCCTGGGCGAGCAGGCCACCGTCGCGGACGCCCGGACCTACGTGCACGGGGCGCTGAGCACCAACAGCCGCGCCACGCTGGGCCATGCCAAGGACTACGCGGAGCGGAAGAACTGAGATGGCAGCCCAGCACACGGGCCCTGCCCACCGGCCCGGAACCGGCCCCGCCGACGTGATGGAGACCCAGGTCATCATCGTCGGCGCCGGGCCCGTGGGACTCATGCTCGCGGCCGAACTGTGCCTGCGCGGCGTCCAGGTGTCGGTCGTCGAACAGCGCCACCGGCCCACCACCGAGTCGCGCGCCTCCACGCTGCACGCCCGCACCATGGAGATCCTCGACAGCCGCGGTCTGCTGCCGGACTTCGGCACCCCGCCGAACGAGCCGCGCGGCCACTTCGGCGGCGTGCCGCTGGACCTCACGCTGCCCGGGGCCTATCCGGGCCAGTGGAAGGTGCCGCAGACCAAGACCGAGTCGGTGCTGGAGGAGTGGGCGCTGTCGCTGGGCGCGGACATCCGCTGCGGCCACCGGTTGCAACTCCTCGACCTGAGCCAGGACCCGGAGGCGGTCGAGGTGGAGGCCGTCGGCCGCGACGGGCGTCCGGTCCGGCTGCGCGGCAGCCACCTCGTCGCCTGCGACGGCCAGGACTCCACGGTGCGCCGGCTGACCGGGGCGGACTTTCCCGGCCGGTCGGCCGTCCGGGAGTTGCTGCGCGCCGACGTCGACGGCATCGACATCCCCGACCGGCGCTTCCAGCGGCTGCCACGCGGCCTGGCCATCGCGGCCCGCCGGGCGGACGGGGTGACCCGGGTGATGGTGCACGAGTTCGGCAGCGCCGCGCGGGAGCGCACCGGCCCGGTGCGGTACGAGGAGGTCGCCGCCGCCTGGCAGCGGGTGACCGGCGAGGACATCGACGCCGGGAAGCCACTGTGGGTGAACCACTTCGACGACGCCAACCGGCTGCTGTCGCACTACCGGCACGGCCGGGTGCTGTATGCCGGCGACGCCGCGCACCGGCAGATGCCCACCGGCGGCCAGGCGCTCAACCTCGGCCTGCAGGACGCCTTCAACCTGGGCTGGAAACTCGCGGCCGAGGTCCAGGGGCACGCCCCCGAGGGGCTGCTCGACACCTACCACGAGGAGCGCCACGCCGTGGGCGCCGCCGTGCTCGCGAACATCCGCGCCCAGGTGGCGCTGCTGCTCGGTGAACCCGAAGTGGAGCCCCTGCGCGCGGTCCTGGCCGAGCTCATCGCCGATGAGCCGGTACGCGCCCGGCTGGCCGGGATGATCAGCGGCCTCGACATCCGCTACGGCACCTGCGGCGACGGCCATCCGCTGGTCGGCGCGCGGCTGCCGTACGCCCGGCTGCGAGTCGACGGCTCCCCCCGCACCACCTTCGAACTCCTGCGGTCCGGGCGCGGGTTGCTGCTCGGCCTCGGCGGACGGCCGCCGGTCGCGGGCGGACGGTGGGCCGATCGCGTCGACCTCGTCACGGCCCACCCGGAGCCGGGCGCCGGCGCGGGCGAGCTGGACGGCGTGGCCGCGGTGGCGGTGCGACCGGACGGCCATGTCGTGTGGGCGGCCGGAGCGGATCGCGGCGACGAGGGGCTCACGGCCGCACTCGGACGCTGGTTCGGCGCACCCCGCTGACCGGCACCCCGC
>NZ_JACEGK010000455.1:0-6567 GCF_056859195.1 Streptomyces sp. NH27 | reverse complement strand
GGCCCGGACACCGCGCCCGGCCACGCCGGACGCGCCCTGGCAGAAACCGGCCGAGCAACCTCCGGCCGAGCAACCTCCGGCCGAGCAACCTCCGGCCGAGCAACCGCCTGCCGAGCAGCCTCCGGCGGAGCAACCGCCTGCCGAGCAACCGCCTGCCGAGCAGCCCCCCGCGCCGCCCGCCCGTGACGAACCGCCCACCGACGAAGGAGGACGTACCCCGTGAACGACACGCTCCATGTCGTCCTGCGGCTGGTGGCCGTCCTCGTCGCGTTCCTGGTGCTTCCGCTGGCGGTCGGGCAGACCGAGCACAAGGTGATGGCGCACATGCAGGGCCGGCTCGGCCCGATGTACGCGGGCGGCTTCCACGGCTGGGCCCAACTCGTCGCCGACGGCGTGAAGTTCGCGCAGAAGGAGGACGTGGTCCCGGCCGACGCGGACCGCCGGATCTTCCAACTCGCGCCGGCCGTCGCCCTGTTGCCGTACCTCCTGGTGCTGGTCGTCATCCCGGTCGGGCCGAACGGCTTCGTCGGGGAGGCGATCGACGCCGGGCTGTTCTTCGTGCTGGCCGTGATGGGCGTCGGCGTGCTCGGGTCGCTGATGGCCGGGTGGGCGTCGGCGAACAAGTTCTCGCTGCTCGGCGGTCTGCGCACGGCCGCCCAGTTGATGGCGTACGAACTGCCGATGCTGCTCGCCGCCGCGTCCGTGGCGATGGCCGCGGGCACCTTGTCGCTGCCGGGCATCGTCGAGTCGTACCACTGGTGGTGGACGCTGTGGCAGCTCATGGGCGGCCTGGTGTTCTTCACCGCCGGGCTCGCCGAGTTGCAGCGGCCGCCGTTCGACATGCCGGTGGCCGACTCGGAGATCATCTTCGGCGCCTACACCGAGTACACCGGGCTGCGCTTCGCGCTGTTCCTGCTCGCCGAGTACGCCGGGATCGTGGTGCTGTGCGCGCTGACCACGGTGCTGTTCCTCGGCGGCTGGCACGGGCCGTGGTCGGGCAGTGTCGGCTGGCTGTGGACGCTGCTGAAGACCGGCGTGCTCGCCTTCGTGGTCATCTGGCTGCGGGTGAGCTACCCGCGGCTGCGCGAGGACCAGTTGATGAAGTTCGCCTGGACCGTGCTGATCCCGATCTCCCTCGTCCAGATCGCCCTGACCGGCGTCGTCAAGGTGGTGACCTCGTAAGCCATGCCTCTTCCCGGCTCCGGTCTGGCCAAGGGCCTGGCCGTCACCCTGCGCACGATGACGAAGAAGACCGTCACCGCCCGCTATCCCGACGCGCAACCCGAACTTCCCCCGCGCAGCCGCGGCGTGATCGCGCTGTTCGAGGAGAACTGCACGGTGTGCATGCTGTGCGCCCGTGAGTGCCCCGACTGGTGCATCTACATCGACTCGCACAAGGAGACGACGCCGCCCGCCACACCCGGCGGGCGCGAGCGCAGCCGCAACGTGCTGGACCGCTTCGCGATCGACTTCGCGCTGTGCATGTACTGCGGTATCTGCATCGAGGTGTGCCCGTTCGACGCGCTGTTCTGGTCGCCGGAGTTCGAGTACGCGGAGACCGACATCCTCGACCTCACCCACGAGCGCGACAAGCTGCGCGACTGGATGTGGACGGTGCCGGCGCCGCCCCCGCTCGACCCGGCGGCTGAGGAGCCGAAGGAGATCGCGGCGGCCCACAAGGCGGCGGAGAAGGCGGCGCAAGCGTCGGCTCAGGCCGCTCAAGCGGCGGCTCAAGCAGCGCAAGCGGCTCAGGCGGCTCAGGCCGCTCGGGCCGCCGAGGAGGCGGCGCGGACGGGTTCGGCCGACACGCCGGCGCCGGACGCGGCCGACGAACCCGGAGAGGACGAGTCGTGACCGTCCACGAGAACATCCTCGCCGCCAACGGCTTCCTCTCGCCCACCGGCGTCGAGATCACCTTCCTGCTGGTCGGCCTCGCCACCCTCGGTGCGGCCGTCATCACCGTCACCACCCGGCAACTCGTGCACGCGGCACTGTGGCTGGTGGTCGCGCTCGGCGGCATCGCGGTGGAATACCTGCTGCTGACCGCCGAGTTCATCGCCTGGGTGCAGGTGCTGATCTACGTCGGCTCGGTCGTCGTCCTGCTGCTGTTCGGCCTGATGCTCACCAAGGCACCGGTCGGCCACTCGCCCGACGCCGACTCCGAGAACCGCTGGGTCGCCCTCGCGGTGGCGGTCGCCGCCGCGGCCACCCTGGTGTGGGTGGTGGTGGACGCCTTCCGCAGCACCTGGATCGACGTCCACCACGCCGCCGGGCACAGCGCGACCAAGGTCACCGGAAGCAGCCTCTTCCGGTTCTGGGTGCTGCCGTTCGAGGCGCTGTCCGTCCTGCTGCTGTCCGCCCTGGTCGGCGCGATCGTGCTGTCGAAGCGCAGGCCCGACGAGGCGCCCCCGGGCGCCGTGCCCCCGAGCGCCCGGGGGCACGGCGGCACCGCGAACGGCCCGGTCGCCCCCGGCACCGGCGGCCCCACCGCCCCGAACGGCAAGGACCGCTGATGCACCTCGTCTACCCCGCCGTGCTCGCCGCCCTGCTGTTCTGCGTCGGCCTGTACGGAGTGCTCGCCCGGCGCAACGCGATCCTCGTCCTGATGTCCGTCGAGCTGATGCTCAACGCCGTCAACCTCAACCTCGTCGCCTTCGACACCTGGCTCGGCGACCGCCTGCACTCCGGGCAGGCCCTCACCCTGTTCACCATCACCATCGCCGCCGCGGAGATCGGGATCGGCCTGGCGATCGTGCTGATGGTCCACCGCAACCGCGGCACCGCCGACATCGACCGCCTCACCGACCTGGCCGACCCCGGACAGCCCCTCGGCGCGCCCGGGCCCCCGGAACCGGGTACGGCCGCCGCCTCCGGCCACGACGAGAAGGCAGAGGCCACCGCGTGACCCTGACCGCCCTTGCCGCGCTCGTCCCCGCACTGCCCTTCCTGGGCGCGGCCGCCGGACTCCTGCTCGGCCGGCGCGCGCCCGGCTTCGTCCGCCCGCTGGCCGTGCTGCCCACCGCGGCCTCCTTCGTGCTCGCCGCGATCGTCGCCGCCCGGCAGGGCACCGGGCCCGCCACCGACGCCGCGCACCGGCTGACCGCCACCGGCTCCGTGCCGATCGACCTCTCGCTGCACCTGGACGGCTTCTCCGTCCTGATCGCGCTGCTCGTCGGCCTGGTCGCCACCTGCGTGCAGATCTACTCCGTCTCCTATCTGCGCGACGACCCGCGCTACCCCTCCTACGCGGCCGTGGTCTCGCTGTTCACCTCCGCGATGCTGCTCGTCGTCTACTCCGGCGACCTGATGGTGCTGCTGGTCGGCTGGGAGGTCATGGGCATCTGCTCCTACTTCCTGGTCGGCCACTACTGGGAGACCGAGGCGGCCCGCTCGGCCTCGATCAAGGCGTTCCTGGTCACCAAGCTCGGCGATGTGCCTTTCCTGATCGGCGTGTTCGCGCTCGCCGCGGACGCCGGCACCTTCCGGATCAGCGGCATCCTGCACGCCGCCGCCGACGGGCGGCTGCACCACCCGACGGTGATCGCGCTGCTGCTGCTCGCCGGTGTGGCCGGCAAGTCCGCGCAGTTCCCGCTGCACACCTGGCTGCCCGACGCGATGGCCGGCCCCACCCCGGTGTCCGCGCTGATCCACGCCGCGACCATGGTGGCCGCCGGCATCTACCTGGTGGCCAGGCTGCTGCCGGTGTTCACCGCGTCGGCCGCCGCGCTCGTCGTGCTGGCCGTGATGGCCGCGGTCACCATGGTCGGCTCGGGCCTGGCCGCGCTCGCCCAGGACGACATCAAACGCGTGCTCGCCTACTCCACGATCGGCCAACTCGGCTACATGGCGGGCGCGCTGGCCGTCGGCGACCGCGACGCCGCCGTCTTCCACCTCCTGTCGCACGGCGCCTTCAAGGCGCTGCTCTTCCTGGGCGCGGGCGTGGTCATCCACGCGGCCGGCACCAACTCGCTGACCGCGATGTCCCGTACGGGCGCGCTGCGCAAGCGGGTGCCCGACGCGATGTGGACGATGGGCATCGCGCTGGCCGCGCTGGCCGCCCTCCCGCCGCTGTCCGGCTTCTTCTCCAAGGAGTCGGTGCTGCGCGCCGCCGAGCACGCCTCCTCCGGCGACACCGCGCACGTGCCGTCGGCGGTCGGCTGGACGGTGCTGGTGGCCGGACTGGCCGCGGCCGTCCTCACCGGCGCCTACGCGACCCGCCTGTTCCTCCTCGCCTTCCTCGGCAACGGCCCGGCCGCCCCCGACCACGGCCGGCAGCCGCTGCCCATGACCGCCGTGCTGTGGGTGCTGGCCATCCCCACCGTCGCCTTCGGCGGGCTCGCCTACCGCGAGCTGCCCGACTGGTTCGGCGGCGGCGGTCCGCTCGGCCCGACCCTGGTCACCTCCGTCCTCGGTACCGGACTCGCCCTGGTGGGCGTGCTGATCACGTACGGGGCCTGGCGGGCGGTCGCCGCCACCCGCCGGGCCGTGCCGATCGGCGCGGTCGTCGCCGAACCGCCCACCACCGGCAGCGCGCTCGCCGACCACCTGGACGCGGACTCCGAACCCGCCCTGATCGAGGCCGAGGCCGAGGACAGCCACCGGGAGGTCTACGGCGACGTCGCCTCTGCGCACGACCCCGGCGACCCGGGCCGGCTGCTGCTCGGCCCGCTGCACGCCACCGCCGCGCACGGCTTCCGTCTCGACGCCCTCTACACGGTGCTGTTCGTCCGGCCGGTGCTGGCCGCGGCCGCGCTGGTCCGCTTCCTGGACCGGGACGTGGTCGAGACCTGGGTACGCGCCGCCGCGGGCACCCCGAACCTGCTCGGCGCGGCCGTCCGCAAGGCCCAGACCGGAAACGTCCAGACCTACCTCAGCGCGCTGCTGGCCGGTGCGGTCGTCCTCGCCGTCCTCGTCGCCGTCGGAGGCTGAGCCCGAAGTGAACGACACCGCCCTTCAGTACATCCTCGCGGCGATCCTCGTGCTGCCGCTGCTCGGCGCGGTCGGCGCCCTGCTGCCGGCCCCGCCCGGCCTGCGCGGGCGCGGCCCCGACCAGGCGGTGCTGCGGCACGGCGTGACCGTCACCGGCGCGGTGCTGGTCCTCGCGGTCGTGCTCGCCGCCGGCTTCGACCACGACCACCCGGCGAAGATGCAGGCCACCACCGACCTCAACTGGATTCCCGCGCTGAGAATCCACCTCCACCTCGGCATCGACGGCATCTCGCTGCCCCTGCTGGTGCTGACCGCGCTGCTGACCTTCCTGTGCGCGCTGTATTCGTACTTCAAGATGCCGGACGGCCCCCGGCCCAAAGCCTTCGTCGCCCTGCTCCTGCTGCTCGAAGGCGGCACGCTGGCCAGCTTCGCCGTCCTCGACCTGATCCTCTTCTTCCTCGCCTTCGAGACCGTGCTGGTCCCGATGTACTTCCTCATCTCCCGCTGGGGCAGCGGGAATCGGGAACGCTCGGCGCTGCGCTTCATCGTCTACACCCTTCTCGGCTCCGTGGTCATGCTGCTCGGCCTGCTTCTCATCGGGGTGAAAGCGGGCACATTCGACATGGTGGCACTAGCCACTGACAACGGGTCACATCTCAGTCACACCACGCAACTTGTCGCGGTCCTCGCGATCGGTCTCGGCCTCGCCGTGAAGGCCCCGATGTGGCCGCTGCACAGCTGGCTGCCCGACGCGCACACCGCCGCGCCCACCGCGGGCTCGGTGCTGCTCGCCGGGGTGCTGCTGAAGATGGGTACGTACGGCCTGGTCCGCGTGGTGCTGCCGATCGCGCCCGGCGGGATGCGCACCTTCGCCCCGTACCTGGCGGCCTTCGCGGTCGTCGGCATCATCTACGGCTCGCTCGCCTGCCTCGCGCTGGTCCGGCAGGGCAACGGCGGCGACCTCAAACGGCTCATCGCCTACTCCTCGGTCGGCCACATGGGCTTCGTGCTGCTCGGCATCGCGTCCATGACCCGCACCGGCGTCAACGGCGCCCTGTTCGCGAACGTCGCCCACGGCCTCATCACCGGCCTGCTCTTCTTCCTCGTCGGCGCCCTGAAGGACCGCTACGGCACCAGCGACCTCGACCAGCTCGCCGGCCGCACCGGAGCCGCCCTCTACGGGCGTGCGCCCAGGCTGGGCGGGCTGCTGGCCTTCGGCGCCGTCGCCTCGCTCGGACTGCCGGGCCTGGCCGGGTTCTGGGGGGAGATGCTGGCGATGTTCGGCGCCTTCGAGCCCGGCGCCGGACTCAGCCGCCCCGCGTACGTCACCTTCACCGCCATCGCCGCCTTCGGCACCCTGCTGACGGCCGCCTACCTGCTCACCGTGGTCCGCCGGATCTGCATGGGCGACCGCGACACCGCGCGGGCCCAGCCGGCCCTGGCCGACGTACGCGGCTACGAGTTCGCCGCGTGGACGCCGCTCGCCGCCCTCACCGTGCTGGCCGGGTTGTGGCCCGCTCTGCTGCTCGGCCTCACCGATCCGGCCGTACGCTCCCTGCTCGGAGGAAGCTGATGACCTCCCTCGGCGCGATCCCCGGCGCGCTCCCGGGCACGATCGCCACCGCCGGCCCCGCCCAC
>NZ_JACEGK010000454.1:0-6582 GCF_056859195.1 Streptomyces sp. NH27 | reverse complement strand
GCGCCGGGCGGCTGCCCGCCCTGCTCCTGCCGCGCCCTGACCTCCCGCAGGTCGTGCCGGTGCTCCATCGCGGTCAGCCGGTCCGCCTCCAGCATCTCGTGCACCGAGTTCATCAGCGTCTCCATGTCCACCACCCCGATGAACTCGCCGCGCCGCCCGGTCACCGCGACCCTCCCGCCGCTGTCGGTGAGCACCGCCTCCAGCGCGTCCCGCAGCGTCGCGTCCCGGGTCACCGTGTGCGTCACCAGGGTGCCGGAGCGGGCCAGCGAGCCCCGGGCGCGCATCAGGTCGCCGCGCCGCAGCCACTTGTACGGTCGCCGGCGGTGGTCGAGCAGCAGCAGTTCGTTGTGCTGGCTGGTGCGCAGCCGGTCGAATATGGACTGGAGCGGCTCGTCCACGGTCACCGCGGCGAAGTCGGCGATCTCCACGTCCCGCACCCGGGTCAGGTTCAGCCGTTTCAGCGCCGCGCCCGCGCCCACGAAGCCGGAGACGAACTCGTCGGCCGGGTTGGTGAGGATCGCCTCCGGGGTGTCGAACTGCGCGATGTGCGAGCGCTCGCGCAGCACCGCGATCCGGTCGCCCAGCTTGATCGCCTCGTCGAAGTCGTGGGTGACGAAGACGATCGTCTTGTGCAGCTCGTGCTGGAGCCGGATCAGCTCGTCCTGGAGGTGGTCGCGGGTGATCGGGTCCACCGCGCCGAACGGCTCGTCCATCAGCAGCACCGGCGGGTCGGCGGCCAGCGCCCGCGCCACGCCGACCCGTTGCTGCTGGCCGCCGGACAGCTGCCGCGGGTAGCGGCCGTGGAACTCGCGCGGGTCCAGGCCGACCAGGTCGAGCATCTCCTCGACCCGGTCCCTGACCCGGCTCTTGCCCCACCCGACCATCTTCGGCACCAGCGCGATGTTGTCGGCGACCGTCATGTGCGGGAAGAGCCCGGAGGACTGGATCGCGTAGCCGACCTTGCGGCGCAGCTTCACCGGATCGATCCCGGTGACGTCCTCGTCGCCGATCCTGATCCGCCCGGACGACGGCTCGATCAGCCGGTTGATCATCTTCAGCGTGGTGGACTTGCCGCACCCGGACGGCCCGACCAGGATCACGGTCTCGCCGGCCTTGATCTCCATGTTGACGCTCTCCACGGCGGGCCGCGGGTTGCCCGGATAACGCTTGGTCAGGTTCTCCAGCACGATCGCGGCGCCCGACGCCTGTCCACCGCCCGGCGCCTGTCCACCGGCCGACGCCTTCCCGCCGCCCGCTGCCTGGCCGTCGCCGGACGCCTGCCCACCCCCGGTCGTCCCCGTCGCGCCCGTCGGCCCCGCCGCCTCAGCCACGAATCCCCCTCGGGATGGTCAGCCGGCCGATCAGGACGTAGACCGCGTCGAAGGCCAGCGCCAGCACGATGATGCCGAGCGTGCCCGCCAGCACCTCGTTGAGCGCGTTGGCGCTGCCCAGCGACGCGATGCCGGTGAAGATCTCGTTGCCCAGGCCCGGCCCCGAGGCGTACGCGGCGATCGCGGCGATGCCCATCAGCATCTGCGTGGAGACCCGGATACCGGTGAGGATCGGCGGCCAGGCCAGCGGCAGTTCCACCCGCAGCAGCCGCGCCGACCGGGACATGCCGATGCCGCGGGCGGCCTCCACCAGCGAGGGATCCACCCCGCGCAGGCCCACGATCGAGTTGCGCACGATCGGCAGCAGCCCGTACAGCACCAGGGACGTCACCGTCGGCGGGACGCCCAGGCCGAGGATCGGGATCAGCAGGCCGATCAGTGCCAGGGAGGGGACGGTGAGGATCGCCGCGGTCGTGGTGACCGCGAGGTTGCCGGCCCACTGGCTGCGATAGGTGAGCACCCCGATCAGCACGCCGATCACGGTGGCGATCACCATGCACTGGAAGACCGCGCTGGCGTGCTGGTAGGCGTCGACGAGGAGTTGCTGGTGCTGGTTGGACAGGAACTGCCAGAAGCTCACCGCCGGCCTCCTCCCGTCGCCTCGCGTCCCGCGCGTCCCGTCAGGTGTCCCGCGCGGCCTGTTCCACCAGCGGGATGATCCGCAGCGGCACCGGGTTCTCCATGACGATCGCCGTGGCTGCCCGGACAATGCCATCAAAACCGACAACCCGATCGATCACCCGCTGGAGATCGGCGTTGGACCGGGCCACCAGCCGGCAGAGCATGTCGCCCTCGCCGGTCGTGGTGTGCAGCTCCAGCACCTCCGGCACGCCGGCCAAATGCGCCCGCACATCCACGCCTTGGCCCTGCCGGATCTCCAACGTGGCGAACGCCGTCACCGGGTAGCCGAGCGCCGCCGGATCCACCTGCGGTCCGAAGCCCCGGATCACTCCATTGGCCCGCAACCGGTCGAGCCTGGCCTGCACGGTGCCGCGCGCCACCCCCAGCCGCCGCGACGCCTCCAGCACGCCGATCCGCGGCTCCCGGTCCAGCAGCGTGATCAGCCGCCCGTCCAGCGCGTCGATCCCCATCCCCGGCCGCCTCCCATGGTCATACTGCACAGATTGACGGTACGAGCCTGACTACTGCTGGACACTCTGTCCAGCGAAAACCGGAACTATTGCGCACTCTGAAGGGCGGCGGGACGCTTTCCCCATGACTGCACTCACTGGGACCCCGGATGCTTTCCCCGTCAAGGGCATGGACGCCGTCGTCTTCGCGGTGGGCAACGCGAAGCAGGCCGCGCACTACTACTCCACCGCGTTCGGCATGCGCAAGGTGGCCTACGCCGGCCCCGAGAACGGCAGCCGCGAGACCGCCTCGTACGTCCTGGAGTCGGGCGGCGCACGCTTCGTCTTCACCTCGGTGATCAAGCCGGTCACCGACCACGGCCGCTTCCTCGCCGACCACGTGGCCGCGCACGGCGACGGCGTGGTCGACCTCGCCATCGAGGTGCCCGACGCCCGCGCCGCGTACGCCTACGCGGTCGCGCACGGCGCCACCGGCCTCACCGAGCCGTACGAACTGAAGGACGACCACGGCACCGTCGTGCTCGCCACCATCGCCACCTATGGCCAGACCCGGCACACCCTGGTCGACCGCACCGGCTACGACGGCCCCTACCTGCCCGGCTACCAGGCCGCCGCGCCGCTGGTCGAGCCGCCCGCCCGCCGCTTCTTCCAGGCCGTCGACCACTGCGTCGGCAACGTCGAACTCGGCCGGATGAACGAGTGGGTGGCCTTCTACAACAACGTCATGGGCTTCACCAACATGAAGGAGTTCGTCGGCGACGACATCGCCACCGAGTACTCCGCCCTCATGTCCAAGGTGGTCGCCGACGGCTCCCGCAAGGTCAAGTTCCCGCTCAACGAGCCGGCCGCGGGCAAGAAGAAGTCGCAGATCGACGAGTATCTGGAGTTCTACGGCGGGCCGGGCGTCCAGCACATCGCGCTGGCCACCAACGACATCGTCGCGTCCGTCCGTGCCATGCGTGCCGCCGGCGTCGAGTTCCTCGACACCCCCGACTCCTACTACGACACCCTCGGCGAGTGGGTCGGCGAGACCCGCGTCCCCCTCGACGAACTGCGCGAACTCAAGCTGCTCGCCGACCGCGACGAGGACGGCTACCTGCTGCAGATCTTCACCAAGCCGGTGCAGGACCGGCCGACCGTCTTCTTCGAGATGATCGAGCGGCACGGTTCCATGGGATTCGGCAAGGGCAACTTCAAGGCGCTCTTCGAAGCGATCGAGCGCGAGCAGGAGCGAAGGGGCAACCTCTAGCGAACCCTCCCGGGTGGTGCGTTCTGTCGGTTCAGGGACCACCTGCCGGTGGCTGGTCGCTGGGGGTACCCCCTCTGGGGGAGTTCCCCGCGCCCCTTGGCCCAGGGGCGCGGGGGCACTCCCCCTGGCTTCGCCGGGGGCACCCCCACCCAGGCGAAGCCAGGGGGAGAACCGCGTGACCAGCCACTTACCGGCCCGCGGTCGGGAATGGACAGCACTCCACAACGGCCGAGCCGTATGAAACGCTGACGGCATGCGCGACGACATAGGAGCCGAACTGGCGGCGGGGCTGCCCGCGGAAGCGATAGTCACAGATCCGGACATCGTGGCGTCGTACGCCCACGACATGGCGAGCTTCTCGGATGCGGGCACCCCGGCTGTC
This sequence comes from Streptomyces sp. NH27, assembly GCF_056859195.1. Taxonomy (NCBI): domain Bacteria; kingdom Bacillati; phylum Actinomycetota; class Actinomycetes; order Kitasatosporales; family Streptomycetaceae; genus Streptomyces; species Streptomyces sp. NH27. Next base: position 2,469 of record NZ_JACEGK010000454.1, on the reverse strand, counting down.
GTGGTGCGCCCCAGATCCGTGGAAGAGGTCCAGCACGTGATGCGGACGGCCACGAAGTTCCGTGTGCCGGTGGTGCCGCAAGGCGCCCGCACGGGCCTGTCCGGTGGCGCCAACGCCGTGGACGGCTGCATCGTGCTGTCGCTGACCGCGATGGACCGGATCCTGGAGGTCGACCCGGTCGAGCGGGTCGCGGTGGTGGAACCGGGCGTGGTCAACGCGGTGTTGTCCCGCGCGGTGGCGGAGCAGGGTTTGTCCTACCCGCCGGACCCGTCGAGTTGGGAAGAGTGCACGATCGGCGGCAACATCGGCACCGGCGCGGGCGGCCTGTGCTGCGTGAAGTACGGCGTGACCGCGGAGTACGTCCTCGGCCTCGACGTGGTGCTCGCCGACGGGCGGCTGCTGAGCACCGGCCGGCGCACCGCGAAGGGCGTCGCCGGCTACGACCTGACCCGGCTCTTCGTCGGCTCCGAGGGCACCCTCGGCGTGGTGGTCAAGGCGGTGCTCGCGCTGAAGCCCGCCCCGCGCCCGCAGCTCACCCTGGTCGCCGAGTTCCCGTCGGCCGCGGCGGCCGGGGCCGCGGTGTGCGCGGTCATGGCGAGCGGCCACGCCCCCTCGCTGCTGGAGCTGATGGACGCCACCACCATCCGCGCGGTCAACGACATGGCGCGGATGGGCCTGCCGGAGAGCACCGAGGCTCTCCTCCTCGCGGGGTACGACTCCGCCGACCCGGCCGCGGACCTCGCCGCGCTCGCCGAACTGTGCACGGCGGCGGGCGCCACCGAAGTGGTGCCGGCCGAGGACCCCGCCGAGTCGGAGATGCTGCTCCAGGCCCGCCGGTTGGCGGTGCCCGCGCTGGAGCGGATCTCCACCGCCATGATGATCGACGACGTGTGCGTGCCACGCGCGAAGCTCGCCGACATGCTCGACGGAGTGGCCGCGATCGCCGCGAAGTTCGACCTGACCATCGGGGTGTGCGCGCACGCCGGCGACGGCAACACCCACCCCACCGTCTGCTTCGACGCACAGGACCCCGACCAGACCCGCCGGGCCCGCGAGGCATTCGACGCGATCATGGCCCTCGGCCTGTCGCTGGGCGGCACCATCACCGGCGAGCACGGCGTGGGCCTGCTGAAGAAGGACTGGCTCGCCCGTGAACTGGGCCCGGTGGGCCTGGAGTTGCAGCGCGGCGTCAAGGCGGTCTTCGACCCGCTCGGGCTGCTCAACCCGGGCAAGGTGCTCTGACCGCACCCGACCCGGCTACGCACTGGCGTCCGGGGTGTCGTCGGAGTCCGACCACGGGTCGCGCAGCCACAGCTCGTCCCCGGCCGCGGGGGCGAGCAGCCGGCTCAACCCGTCGTCCATGCCGAGCTGTTCGTGTTCGCTGCCCGGCGGGACCACCCGCAGGGTGCGCTCCAGCCAGGCGGCCACCGGCGACGACGGCGCCTCCAGCAGCGCGTCCCCGTCGGGCGAACTGAGCGCCATGCACAGCACGCTGCGCCCGTTGACCTTGGTCGGCCAGATCCGCACGTCGCCGTGCCCGCACGGCCGGAACACCCCCTCCACGATCAGCTCGCGCGCGAACGTCCAGTTGACGGGCGCGTCGGAGCCGACGTGAAAGGTGATGTGCACCGCGTACGGGTCGTCCGTACGGTAGACGAGCCGGGCCGGAACCGGAATGCTCCGTTCCGGTGAGAGTACGAGCTGCATCTCGAGTTCGCGTTCCACCACGTTCTGCATGAGTCCGACGTCCTTTCCTTGGCGCGGTGGCCCCGGGGGCTGGTGTCGCAACGGGGCCTGCACCTGGAAGAGAGCGCGTGCCTCTCCAACCATTACGCGGGTTTCCCCGATTCGGTTCAGATTTCCTGAACCCGGCGCGCACGACGGCGCATCGGGGTAATGACGTGTCAACGAGACGTCGGCGAGCGGAGTGTGCGACGCGGCGGACACACCGGGGCGGCCATTCTGGTAGATGTGGACGTCACACCACCCCGCGGCCGAGCAGATACGGAACTGTGACCATGAGCGCACCCACTTCTGGCTCCTCGGGTTCGTCGGCATCCTCCCAGCCGTCCGCTTCTTCGGGTGGGTCCGGCGCTCCCGTGCCGGGGTACTACCCGGACCCGTCGATCCCGCACTACATCCGCTACTGGAACGGCTCCGCGTGGATGCCGGGCACCAGCCGTCCCGCGCCGGTGGACGAGGTCCTTCCCGGCCGGGCCTCGTCCGCGGCGACCGGCACTCCCGCGCTCGACGAGTCCGGCCCGATGTTCCTCGACGAGGACCCCGCCGCGCCCACCGCGGACCAGTGGCCCGCGGCCGGCCAGGACCCGGCGGCGGCACCGCCCGAGCAGCAGTGGTCGGCGCCCGACGCGCGGGCGCACCTCCCCCAGGACCCGGCGCCGTCCTGGCCCGCACCGCAGGCCCGGCCGGAACCGCAACTGCCCCCGATCTCCTGGGGCGCCCCGGCAC
>NZ_JACEGK010000453.1:0-6584 GCF_056859195.1 Streptomyces sp. NH27 | reverse complement strand
GTACGGGGGCGGGGAGCGGTACGGGCACGGGTACGGCTGCGGCTGCGGGCTCCGGGTCGGACGCCTTCTCCGTCGCCGACGGCTGGGCCAACATGCCTACCAGCGAGGCGAGTTCGTGCCGACCGCGCTCCTCCCATGCCTCGCCGTAGGCCGCGACGGCCACTGCTTCGAGTTCGACCGCGAAGTCGATCGCGCTCTGCGGTCGTTCGGCCGGGTCCGTGGCCAAACCCTTTGCGAGCAAGGGCTGTACGGGCTCGGGGACCTTGCCGTGGGGGATCGGGGTCTCGGCGGGTTGGGCCGCGGCGTCGCCATCGGCGGCGCCGGTGTGCGGCGCCTCGCCGGTGAGGCATGCGTGGCAGGCGGCGGTCGCCACGTAGAGGTCGGTCGCGACGTCGGCGGGCGTACCGGGCACAGCGGGCGCGTCGGGTGCTTGGTGCGCGCCGCCGACGTCGGCGAGAGCGGCGGTGCCCGCGGCGGTGACCATCAGGTGCGCGGGCTCGCAGGCGGCCCCGCCCGCGATTCCCGCCTCGTGGGCGGCGGAGAGCCCGAGCAGCGTGCCCTTGAGGACGGTCAGCGCCGCCTCGGGAGTGGTCGCGCCCTTCTCCCGCAGGAGGGTGGCCAGGGCGGCGCCCTCGACCGGTTCGCGCACGATCGCGGCATGCGGGCCGTCCTCGACGTACGCGTACAGCCGTGCCACGTAAGGCGATTCGAGGGTGCCGAGCCGTTCGGCCTCGGCACGGAGCGCATCGCGGAAGGACGGGTCCTCGGCGAGTGCCGGTGCGAGGTAGGTGATCGCGACCGGGACGCCGTCGGCCTCGCGCGTCGCCCGTACCACCTGGCCGGATGGGCTGCCGGCGACGTCGGACTCGTGTGCGTAGCCAGGGACTTGCCAGGGGACGGCCACGGGAGGGGCTCCCTGGGCCGCGGTATCGGCGGCGTCTGTGGCAGCTGCGGTGGCGGGCTGCTGGGGGCCCGTCGCCTTGGGCGCGGCGGTGGAAGTCTTGGGCGTGGCGGCGGACTTCGCGGGGGCAGTGGATTTCGCGGTGGCCGCGGACTTGGGCGAGGCGGCTGCCTTCGCGCCCTTGGCCTCGCTCGGTGCCGCTGTCTTCTTCGTCGCGGCCGTCTTCCGTGCCGGCGTGCCTGGTTGGGCCCGCGCCGTCTTGCGCGCCTGCGTCGTCTTCCGTCCCTGCGCGGCCGGTCGGGCCGGTACCGCCGCGGCCTCGGCCGGAGCCGCAGCCGTACCATCGTCCGCCACTTCGCCTGCGGAGCCGGCCACTTCAGGATCGGCGGCGCCGTCGGAAGGTGTGGCCTTCGCGGCGGCGGCGCCCTTCACCGTCGGCTTCTGCGCAGCTTTGGTCGCGGGCTTCTTCGCCGGGTCCGCGGCGGTCTTCCCGGTGGTCTTCCCGGCGGTCTTTCCCGCGGGACGGCGCGTCCCGGCCGGCTTCCGCGGTCCGGTCGTGGCCTCGCCGCCCCCGCCGGGTATGCCCGTACCCGCGTCCGCGCCCGTGCCCTCGTGGTCGTCCACCTGAATCCGCCCCTCGCGCTGCCCCTTGTGGAGGAGTTGCCGCTCGCAACCCCTCGACGCCCTGTTCCGTCATCGGAATTCCGCCGGCAGCCGGGCCGATCTGCCGGGGCTCACGGCACCCGTACAGCCACTTCTCCCGCAGGAGAGACCAGGCGTCGGGAAACCGGGCAGGACCGGGAAGCGCCCAGGGACCGGAGAGGAGGGGCCGTGAGGCTCAAGAGGGTACTGCCCCCGGCGACTTGCCGGGGACCGGGCCGGCCGCGAGACGCAAGCGGCCGAGCGGCCCGGCCCCGGACGGGGGAGGACAGGTGAGGACAGGTGAGTTCGGGAAGGAGCGAGCGGACGGAGAAGGAGGAGACGGGAAGGAGAGGAAGGGGAACGCGGGGTCAGCTGGCCTTGTGGGCCACGCCGCCGTAGATCCCGATCTCGCCGGCATCGCGCGCAGGCGTGGAGTCCGGTCGCCAGAACGGGACTTGCACCAGGCCGGGCTCGATCAGCTCGAACCCCTCGAAGAGGCGCTCGACCTCGGCGCGGGGACGCAGGTTCATGCTTGCGGTGGCGTTGTTGTAGGCGTCCCGTGCGCCGCTGCGGTCGTTGAAGTCGCCGGTGGCGTGGGACAGCACCAGGTAGCTGCCGGCCGGAAGCGCGTCGCGCAGGGTGGCGACGATCTGCTCGGGCTGCTCGGCGTCGGTGAGGAAGTGGAGGATCGCGACGAGGAGCAGGGCGACCGGCTGGTCGAAGTCGATGACCCGGTGGACGTCGGGGTGGTCCAGGATCGCCTTCGGGTCACGCAGATCCGCGAGCACGATGCTGGTCGTACCCGCGCCGCTCATCAGCGTGTTGGCATGGGTGTTGACGATCGGATCGTTGTCCACGTACGCGATGCGCACGTCGGGGGCCACCCCTTGGGCGACCTCGTGGACGTTCGGTGAAGTGGGCAGCCCGGTGCCGATGTCGAGGATCTGCCGGATGCCGGCGCCGACCACGTGCCGGACGGCGCGTTGCAGGAACGCGCGGTTGGCCTGCACGCCGACCCGCGCCTCGGGTGCCACGTCGACGAGCCGGTCGCCGGCCGCGCGGTCCACCTCGTAGTTGTCCTTGCCGCCCAGCAGGTAGTCGTAGATCCGTGCGGGATGCGGCCTGCTGGTGTCGATCTCCTCGGCGCGGAAGCCGTTCTGCGTCACGCTGCTCTCCTCTCTCCGTGCCGAGCCCGTCCGCCTCGCCCGCGAACGCCCGACCGGTGAAAGCGTCTCACGTCAACGGACTTGTGTACGAACGGAGTTCCGCATCATGGCCTGCGTAGTTGCCGGGTGCGCGGCCGGTGGCGGCACTGCGTCGGCGGTCCGGCGCGAAGCGTAGGGGAGGGCGCCGCACCGGGACCGTGCGCGACGGTGGCGGCACCGTGAGCAACGGCTCTGGCGCGTAGACGCGGTGCGCGGGGATGCGGCCGATCGCCGTTCGCTGGAGGTGTGTTCAGTCGATCGCGCCGCCCGCGCCGTCCGAGCGCCAGGGCAGGCCCGGGATGGTCGCCTCGGGCACTTCGTACCAGCCCTCGGGCTTTGGCGGACGTGGTATTTCGCCGCCTCGGCGCAGGGTGCGGCTGTCGCGGACGTGGCGGCCGACGAGCGCCCCGCCGAAGACCACGAAGCCGACACCGACCAGCCAGGTCACCACGGTCAGGACGCTGCCGACCGGGCCGTAGGTGACCGCGTTGGACACGACGAGAGGTGCGAAGAAGAGGTGCGAGAAGATCCGCAGGCCGGCGAGGCCGACCATGGTGAGCACCGCGCCGGGCAGGGCGGTACGCACCCGGACGGAGCCGTACAGCAGGAAGTTCTGGCCCCAGGCGAAGAAGAGCACGCCGAGCACGAAGGTGAGGAGGATGCGCACCGCACTCGGCAACGGGCCGCTGCCCAGGACCGCGGCGCTCTGCGACTCGCAGAACAGGTAGGCGGTGAGCACCGCGAGCCACACCGCGCGGCGCCAGTCGCGGTGCCACGGCCCGGACGGCAGGTCCCAGATCTTGCGGTACCCGGTCTCGACGCTCGCCACGAACGACAGCCCGAAGTACGCCGCCGAGGCCAGGCTCCACGCGCCGGTCGCGCTCAGAATGTGGTTGGGCGCCGCGAACATGCTGCGCATGCTGTGCGCGCCATTGGCGTTGAGGCCCATGCCGTCGATGACCCACTGTGCGAAGCCGGGCCGGTTCTCCCACGGGGTCGCGGCCGCGACCACCACGAGCAGCGGCATCAGCGTGACGAAGCCGAGCGCGGCGAAGCCCATCGAACGGTGCATCAACTCGATGTGCGCCGCCTGCTTCGACAAGCGTCCGATCGCGGACCGCTTCCAGGCGTCCGTCAGTCCTGCCATGGCGTCACCTTCCCGAAGCGTTACTGCTTGTGGATACCGGGCGGAGTGCCCCACGCGCAACTCGGCTCCTGGGCGGCCCTGGTGGCGGGTGAGCGGGCGGGTGTGCGGGGCGATGTGCGGGGCGGTGTGCCTGGCGGGCATGCGTGCGGGCGAACGCGGCCGCGGGCGCCGTCAAGGGCGCGGCTGTGTGCGGGTGTTCGACGGCCGGGAGGCGGCCGGGTCCCAGCCGGCCTTCGTGGGTGGTCCGTTGCCCTGGGGGCTTGCTGTCGTGGGCAGTTGGTCGTCGCGGAGGGCGGGCTGCCGTGGATGGCGGGCTGGCGTGGACGGCCGGTCGCCGCGGGTGTCGGTTGCTGTCGGCAGTCGGTTGCCGTCGGCTGTTGATCGTTGTTGCGGTCAGCTCTTGCAGACTGTCAACTTCAGTGCCGCGTCGATCGCGGCGCCCTGCGCGTCGGTCAGCGGGTGGCCGGTGCTGCCGAACCGCTCGGCGGCCAGGTGGTCGGCGGTCAGCGGGTCGCCGTTGATCTCGGTGCACTGGGTGCGGCCCTGTTCGATCACCTGATTCGGGTCGGCCGCCAGCGACGGGTCGATCGCCTTCAGTGCGGCCAGGTAGGTCTGCTGGTTCACGCCACTCGGGGCCGGCGGGCGGGTCACGGCCGCGCCGGTGCTCGGGTCGGCCGAGGCCGTTGCGGCCGGCGCCGCGGTGGTGGCCTTCTCGGGCCCGCTCTTGTCGTCGCTGCTGGACGAGCACGCGGTCGCGCAGAACGTGGCGAGTGCGGCGGCGGCCACGGCCGCGGCGGCGATTCGGGTACGCATGCCGCCACCTTGCCCCACCGGGGGCCGTCTGCCCGCTGCTGTGACCGTGCTGTGACAGCTTCGCAGCGTCGTCGCTCCGGCGGGCACGGGTCGATCCGGGCAGATGTCAAAGAAGACGTTGACAGTGCGGAATACCAAAGTACCCTTTGGGGTATGACCATCACTGATCCCAAGGCGATGCGGGCGCTCGCGCATCCGCTGCGGCTGGATCTGCTGGAAGTGCTGTCGACGGTGGAGTCGGCGACGGCGGCCTGGTGCGGGCGGGCACTGGGCGTGCCGCAGGCCAACTGCTCGTTCCACCTGCGGCAGCTCGGCAAGTACGGCCTCGTGGAGGAGGCGGAGCCAGGGGGCGACCGGAGGGAGCGGAGATGGCGGTTGGTCGACGGGAGCAGGGAGATGCGGTTCGATCTGGGCGGTGCGGACTCGGCCGCCGCCGAGGCGATCGGGCGCCGGCTGGAACGGACGGTCGTGGAGCGCGAGATGGCGGCGATCCTCGGGTACGCGGAGCGCCGGAGCGAGGAGAGCCCGCAGTGGCGGGGGAAGGCGGGCGTGGTGAGCACTCTTGCGATCGTCTCCGCAGACGACATGCCGGAGATAGAGCAGAAGTGGCAGGAGTTGCTGCGGCCGTACCTCGTGACGGCGGAGTCGGGGGCCGAGCCGGCCGGCGCGGCACCGGGCGCGGCACCGGGCGGGGCGTCGTCGGAGCGGCGGCTCGTGCGGTACTTCATGGCGGCGACTCCGGTCGCCGCGGCGGACTGGGTGACAGGCGATCCGGCCGCGGGCGCGTACGCGGGTCCGCCCGCGGGCCTGACCGAGGTCGCGCCCGGGGATTCGGCGGCCGTTTCGGCGTCGGCACAGGCGTACACAACGGGAGGGGACAGCGATGGCCGCGACAAGTGAGACCGAAGTCGACTTCGAGACCTCCGCGCCGGTGGCCGGCTCGCTCGACGTGGTCTGGAGGCATGGGGTGCGCACCAGATGGCAGCGGGAGCCGCGCATCCAGGTGCACCGGTATGACGAGCACACGCTGGTGCTGCGCCAGAGCAAGGCGGTGAACTACGAGGCGCCCTTCGTCTTCCTCCTCTTCGGCAACGAGCGGGCGCTGCTGCTGGATTCCGGCGCCACCGAGGACCCGGAGCTGCTCCCGCTGCGCGCGACCGTGGACGGGCTGGTGGACCAGTGGCTGGCCGAGCACCCGCGCGAGGGGTACGAACTGGTGGTGGCGCACACCCATGCGCATGGCGACCATGTGGCCGGGGACGCCCAGTTCGCCGACCGCCCCGCGACCACGGTGGTTCCGAAGGAAGCGGACGCGGTGCGGGACTTCTTCGGCTTCGGCGCGAGTTGGCCGACCGGACAGGTCACCTTCGACCTCGGCGGCCGGATACTCGACGTGCTGGGCACGCCCGGCCACCACGAGTCGTCCGTCACTCTCCACGACCGCTGGACCGGCATCCTGTTCACCGGCGACACCGTGCTCCCCGGCCGGCTCTACGTCGCCGACTTCCCGGCCTTCCTCGCGACGGTGCAGCGGATGGTGGAGTTCGCCGAAGCCCACCGGATCACCCATGTGCTGGGCTGCCACGTCGAGATGAAGCGCCGGCCGGGCCGCGACTACCCGCTCGGAGCCACCTTCCAGCCGGACGAGCGGGCACCGGAGATGACCCTCGCGCAGCTCGTCGCGGTGCGGGACGCGGCCGTCTCCGTGGCCGACCGGCCCGGCGTGCACCGGTTCGACGACTTCGTGATCTACCACGAGCCCGGCAAGCGGGAGACCCGCAGGTTGCTCACCCGGGCCCGGCTGCGCAAGGCGCTCGCCGCGCCGCTGCGCGGCTGATCGCGGCGGAGGCGAGGCCGGGAGGGGGCGGTGTCGGGG
>NZ_JACEGK010000452.1:0-6587 GCF_056859195.1 Streptomyces sp. NH27 | reverse complement strand
GTCCCACCGGCCCAACTCCCGCACACCGCAAAGCAGATCGGCTCATGGACAGCACCCCGGAACACACCCCGCCCACCGAGGCCGACATCGCCGCCGTACGCGCGCAGCTCGGCCGCGAGCCGCGCGGCCTGCGCGCCGTCGCGCACCGATGCCCCTGCGGCAACCCGGACGTCGTCGAGACCGCGCCCCGGCTGGAGGACGGCAGTCCTTTCCCGACGACGTACTACCTCACCTGCCCGCGCGCGGCCTCCGCGATCGGCACCCTGGAGGCGGAGGGCGTGATGAAGCAGATGACCGCCCGGCTCGCCGAGGACGAGGAACTGGCCGCCGCCTACCGCGCCGCCCACGAGGACTACATCGCCCGCCGCGACGCCATCGAGGTGCTGCCCGGCTTCCCCAGCGCGGGCGGCATGCCCGACCGGGTCAAGTGCCTGCATGTGCTCGCCGCCCACTCGCTGGCCGCGGGCCCGGGCGTCAACCCGCTCGGCGACGAGACGCTGGCGCTGCTTCCCGAGTGGTGGGCCAAGGGCCCCTGCACCGGTGAGGGGACGTCGCAGTGACGGTACGCGTGGCCGCGATCGACTGCGGCACGAACTCGATCCGGTTGCTGGTCGCCGACGTCGATCCGGTCACGGGCGGCCTCACCGACCTGGACCGGCGGATGCGGATCGTCCGGCTCGGGCAGGGCGTGGACCGCACCGGCCGGCTCGCCCCGGAGGCGCTGGAGCGCACCTTCGCGGCCTGCCGGGAGTACGCCGAGGTGATCGGCGCGCACGGGGTGCCGCCGGAGCGCATCCGCTTCGTGGCCACGTCCGCGTCACGGGACGCCGAGAACCGCGACGACTTCGTGAACGGCGTCGTCGCCATCCTCGGAGTGCGCCCCGAGGTGGTCTCCGGCGCCCAGGAGGCGGAGTTCTCCTTCACCGGCGCCACCCGCGAACTGACCGGCGCCGACGACCTGGACGCGCCGTATCTGGTGGTGGACATCGGCGGCGGCTCCACCGAGTTCGTGCTCGGCGACCGCGAGGTGACCGCCGCCCGCTCGGTCGACATAGGCTGCGTGCGGATGACCGAGCGCCATCTGGTGGTGGACGGCGCGGTGGTGGACCCGCCGACCCCCGAACGGGTCGCCGCGATCACCGCCGACATCGACGCGGCCCTCGACCAGGCCGCCGCCGACGTCCCCCTCGACCGGGCCCGCACCCTGGTGGGCCTGGCCGGTTCGGTCACCACGATCTCCGCGATCGCCCAGGACCTGCCCGCCTACGACCCGGCCGCGATCCACCACTCCCGGGTCTCCCTCGAACGGGTCCGTGAGATCACCGCCCGGCTGCTGGCCGCCACCCACGCCGAACGCGCCGCGATCCCGTCGATGCACGAGGGCCGGGTCGACGTGATCGCCTCGGGCGCCCTGGTCCTGCTGCGCATCATGGAACGCACGGCCGCGAAGGAGGTCGTGGTGAGTGAACACGACATCCTCGACGGCATCGCCTTCGCGGCGGCGGCCGGCTGAGTCTCGGGGGCGGCCGGTCGGATCTCGGGGTGGCGGCCGGTTGGGCGGGGTGAAAACGGGTACGGGGTAGGCGGTCGCGGGTAAGCAAGCGCTCAGAAAGTATCCCGCATCACAGTGGCGGCCTGGTGACTCGCTCCGCTACGTGCGGGTAACTTCCCAGGGGGTCCGGCGACGGTCCCACGCCGCGCCGGCCGGCGCCGCAAGTGCGGGCCGGCAGTCCCGCCGCCTCGAAGAGGAGTGTCGCGATGCCCGAAGCCGTCATCGTCTCAGCCGCCCGTTCGCCCATCGGGCGTGCCTTCAAGGGCTCGCTCAAGGAACTGCGCCCGGACGACCTGGTCGCCACGATCATCAGGACCGCGCTGGAGAAGGTGCCGCAGCTCGACCCGCGCGACATCGAGGACCTGATGCTCGGCTGCGGCCTGCCCGGCGGCGAGCAGGGCTTCAACATGGCCCGGATCGTGGCCGTGCGGCTGGGCATGGACCACCTGCCGGGCTGCACCGTCACCCGCTACTGCTCCTCGTCGCTGCAGACCACGCGGATGGCGCTGCACGCCATCAAGGCGGGCGAGGGCGACGTGTTCGTGTCGGCGGGCGTGGAGATGGTCTCTCGGTTCACCAAGGGCAACTCCGACAGCCTGCCCGACACGATGAACCCGCTCTTCGACGAGGCGCGGGCGCGCACGGAAAAGCGCGCCGAGGAGGGGGTGGGGGTCCCCCCGGCGGAGCGAGGGGGCGAGTGGCACGACCCGCGTGAGGACGGGGCGGTGCCGGACGCGTACATCGCGATGGGCCAGACGGCCGAGAACCTGGCGGCGTTGAAGGGCATCAGCCGCCAGGAACAGGACGAGTTCGGCGTCCGCTCGCAGAACCTCGCCGAGGAAGCCCTCAAGAACGGCTTCTGGGAGCGCGAGATCACCCCTGTGACGCTCCCGGACGGCTCCGTGGTCGCCAAGGACGACGGGCCGCGCGCGGGCGTCACCATGGAGGGCGTGGCGGGCCTCAAGCCCGTCTTCCGCCCCCACGGCACCGTCACGGCCGGTAACTGCTGCCCGCTCAACGACGGCGCCGCCGCCCTGGTGATCATGTCCGACACCAAGGCGCGCGAGCTGGGCGTCACCCCGCTGGCCCGGGTGGTCTCCACCGGCGTCTCCGGGCTGTCCCCGGAGATCATGGGCTACGGCCCGGTGGAGGCGTCCAAGCAGGCGCTCAAGCGGGCGGGCATGGCCATCGGCGACATCGACCTCGTGGAGATCAACGAGGCGTTCGCCGCGCAGGTCATCCCCTCCTACCAGGACCTGGGCATCGACCTGGACCGGTTGAACGTCAACGGCGGTGCGATCGCGGTCGGCCACCCCTTCGGCATGACCGGCGCCCGGATCACCGGCACCCTTCTCAACAGCCTCCAGTTCCACGACAAGCAGTTCGGTCTGGAGACGATGTGTGTCGGCGGCGGCCAGGGCATGGCGATGGTGATCGAACGGCTGAGCTGAGCGATCGGGCCGTCGAACTGCGCTTTGTGACATCGAGCGACGATGTGACTTCTTTGTGTACGCAGTGTGACGTAAGTCGCAATCAAATTGCCCCCGGGGCGTGATTTTCCCCGGGGGTGTTCGCGTTTTGCCAGGTCAGCGCGGGCGTCGCGGGACGGGACAAGAGGGCAGACCCGTTCAATTCATGACGGTCCGCACTGCAAAGGCCAGGGGTTTACCGGCAGAGTGAGTGCGGGGGAAGTTTCGCCCACCGTCCTGGTGGGCATTGCTCGGGTCGCATCAGTCGGGAGTAGCTCAGTGAGTGTGAACTTCACCGTCCTGCTGGTTGCCGCGGGTCTCGCCGCGGCCACGGGTGCCGCCGCCCTGCTCACCGCCCGCGGCACTCGCCGCGAACTGTCCGCCCTGCGCCGCGATCTGGCCGGGCTGAGCGTTCCCGGGCCCCGGGACGGCGCGGGTGACATCCGTACCGCCGTCGCCGAGGCGCTCGCCGACGAGCGCGAGCGCGAACTGGCCGAGGCGCGCGCCTTCTGGGCCGAGCAGGAGGCCCGGGAGAGCGCCGGCGAGGCCGGCCTGCCGCGCGGCCCCTACGGCATACCCGGCGGTCCGGGCGGTCCGAGCGGCTCGGGCGCCCTGACGGACGAGGCCGCCGACCTCGCCGGCCACCGCGACTACGAGGTCCCGCCGGTGCTGCCCTACCTGCCCCGGCAGGCCGACTTCGCCGCGATCGAGCCCGGCGGCCCGGACGCCGCCGCCGACCCCGAGGCCACGGACGCCCCCGAGGTCACGCTCCCCGCGCCCGGCGCGATCCCGCACCCCTCCGGCCCGGACTTCGCACCCTCCCCGGTGGTCGCCTCCCCGGACCGGACCGCGGACCGCCTCTCCGACCTCGCCGACGGCCGTATCCCGCTCTCCGATGTCCGCCCCGGCCCGCTCGGCACCCTCGACGTCTACGTCTTCGCCGACGGCACCACGCTCTGCATGACCCCGGGGCACCGCGAGACCGCCCTCAAGCTCTGCGAGGCCCTCGACCGCGGCGACACCCCCGTGCTGCGCGGCGGCTCCGCGATAGCCGGCGCCTACGCCCTTACCTTCGCGTACGGCGACGAGGCCGTCTACGTCCTGGCCGACCGCGTGGTGGCGTCGCTCTGACGCGTGCGGCCGGGTGTTCGCCGGCCGTACGACGACGCCGTGCGGCGCCCCCGCGGGCGGCCGGTCAGCCGATGCTCTTCGCCGCCCGTGCCACGCGCTTCAGCGCCTCCGTCACGGTCGCGGCGGCCCGGGCGGGCTCGGCCGAACCGAGGGCCATCGCCAACTCATGGCCGGCAACGGCGAGTTGGTCGCCCACGACGAACATCCCGTCGTTCGGCATGTGGTGCGGCGGGCGGTCCGGGAATTCCAGGGCCTCGGCCTGAGCGGCCAGCCAGCGGGCCAACTCCAGCGCCTCGGCGGCGGCTCCGCCCTGGAGCCTGCGTTGCGGGAGCGACCGCAGCCGCCCGGCGAGACGGTCGACGGAGGTGTGCAGCGCGGTGCGATCGGACATGACCGCGACCCTACCCGCGCGCCCGGCGCACCCGCGAAGCGGCTTCGCACCGATATCCGCACGCCCGGGATGGTTGCCAACGAACGACCCCTGGGGCACGGTGGGGTGACCGGATCGCATACCGGAGGCGCTATGTACCCAACGCACATCTCCGACGAAACCCACCGGAATCTGCTCGACCGTATCCCGCACTGCACCGGCCGCGAGGTCAGCGAGTGGCTGCGCGACCTCGCCGACGGACCCTCACTCCTCCGCTTCGACGAAAGGGTGAGCTGGCTGCGCAGCGAGCACGCCCTCTCCTACGGCCACGCCAAGGCCCTCGTCCACGAGTTCGACCTGCGTCGGGCCAGGCGCAACCTCCTGTAGGGGTCGCCTCCGCCGTCCCCGGACCACCCGCGAAACTCAGGGCGGCGGGGAACCGCGCGACAAGCCGCGACGCAAGGGTGGTCCGGGAACCGGCAGTTGTGGACGGCTCGGGCGGACCCGCGCAACTTCAGTCGCGCAGCAGGGAAAAGAGGCGCAGGAGTTCCAGGTAGATCCACACCAGGGAGAGCGTCAGCCCGAATGCGGCGAGCCACGCGTGCTGTTGAGGCACACCGTGGCGAATCCCGTCCTCGACCTGCTGGAAGTCGAGGGAGAGGAAGAAGGCGCCGAGGAGGATGCCCAGCACGCAGAAGGCGATGCCGAGCCCGCCGGTGTGAATCCCCAGCTTGGCGCCGCCGCCGAAGGCGGAGAAGAGCAGGTTGACCACGATCGCGATCAGGAAGGCGACGGAGACCGCCAGCCCGATCCGCCGGTAGCGCGAGGTGACGCGGATGAGGCGGGTCCGGTAGGCGAGGAGCATGCCGCAGAAGACGGCCACGGTGCCGAGCACCGCCTCTACGGGAGCGCCCTGCCACGCCTCGTTGTAGGTACGGCTGAGGACGCCGAGGAAGACGCCTTCGAAGAAGGCGTAGCCGATGATCAGGGCGGGCGAGGGCGTCCGCTTGAACGCCTGCACCATGGCGAGCACGAACGCGATAACCGCGGCGCCGATCGCGAGGCCGTACCGCTCGGGTAGCGCGAACCAGCCGAGCAGCACGCCGAGCACGACCGTGCCGAGGGTCGTGGCGGTGCGGGCGACGACATCGCTCATCGTCATCCGGCCGGTGCGCGCGGGCCCGGCGGTCGGGCGGGCGTACATCGTCTCCAGTTGGGCGGCCGTCAGGTCCCGCGGCTGCTGGGAGGTTCCGCCGCCCTCGGTGAAACCGCGGCCGGTCAGCACGGGGTTGCTGCTCTTCATCACAGTCCTCCGGGGCCGCGCGCTGCGGCTGCCCCAAGGGTAGGTGGATGGCAAAAAAGCCGCATTGCGGTCGAGGAGTCGAGGAGAGTCGAGGAGGGGTGGTGCGGGCAGGGCGGTTCAGCGGTGTCGGCGGCGGAAGAAGCCCCTGCGGGCGGGCCGCGCCGCCGGTCCCGCGGGCTTCGCGGGCGCGGCCGGTGCCGCGCCGGCGTCCGTGCCGGCCGCGCCGTCGGGCTCCTGCTCGGCACGTCCGATCGCGGCGAGCAGGTCACGGGCCAGCCCCGTATAGGTCGCGTCCAGCCACGGGCACAGCAGCACCAGGCGGCACAGCGAGCCGAGCACGGTGACCTCGCGGGTGCGGTACGCCCTGGCCGCGGCGAGCATCCGCTCGGTGACCCGCAGCCCGACGTCCTCGCGAACGGCGGGGTCGACCCAGGCGGTGGCCACCATGGCGAAGGAAGCCGCCTCGGCGAGCCAGTCCTCGGGGCCGCCGAGCAGATCCAGCAGCACCGAGCGGCGCACCGAGTCCGGCCACGGCTCGTCGGCGCGGTGATGGGCGATCCCGAGGCAGGCGAAGGTCTGCACCGCGCGGACCCACAGTTCGGGGCGGTACGCGCGCAGGTAGCGGCCCTGCTTGTCGTCGGGCGGCTGAGGCGGGTGGACCATGACACCGAGCAGGTCCGCCAGCGGCAGGCCGGACAGCCGTACCCCGTGGTCGTAGGCGGCCGGGATGTGCGGCCAGGACGCGACCGCGGTGTCCCGTAC
>NZ_JACEGK010000451.1:0-6614 GCF_056859195.1 Streptomyces sp. NH27 | reverse complement strand
GGGCCAGCGCCTCCACCAGCGTGGTCTTGCCCGCACCGCTGTGGCCGACCAGCACCACGTTGCGCACCGTCTCGGGGCGACTCCCGGCGGGAGCCGCCGTCGTCACGCCTCCGGCGGCCCCTGGAACCGCGTCCTTCCTACCGCCACCACTCATGCTTCCCGCCTCCCGGGGGTCACTCCGCGGGTGCGTACAGGTTCTCTTCGACGGTACGCCCGAAATGGGGCGCGCGAACCCTTGAGGACGGAGGGAGCCGCACATACACAGGGGCGCGTGGGGGCACTCCCCTGGCTTCGCCGGGAGCACCCCCACCCAGGCGAAGCTCTGGGGGAGAACAGCGCGACCAGCCCACCACCGACAGGTGGTCCCTGAGCCGACAGAACACACCACCCTGGAGGGTCAGGGGCACCCACATTCGCGTCTGACTACGATGGGGCATCCGGCGGCCGTACGGGCCGCCGTGTTCGGCCGCTTCGTACACCCTTGCTCCGAACTCCACCGACCTGTCGGGAAGGCCATGCTGAACAAGTACGCGCGTGCGTTTTTCACGCGTGTTCTCACGCCGTTCGCCGGATTCCTCCTGCGCAAGGGGGTGTCGCCGGACACGGTGACCCTGATCGGCACCGCGGGTGTCGTCGCCGGCGCACTGGCCTTCTACCCCCGGGGCGAGTTCTTCTGGGGCACCGTCGTCATCACCCTGTTCGTCTTCTCGGACCTGGTCGACGGCAACATGGCCCGGCAGGCCGGCCGCTCCAGCCGCTGGGGCGCGTTCCTGGACTCCACCCTCGACCGCGTCGCCGACGGCGCCGTCTTCGGCGGTCTCGCGCTCTGGTACGCCGGCGGCGGCGACAACCTCGTGCTGTGCGCGGTCACCATCTTCTGCCTCGCCAGCGGCCTGGTGGTCTCGTACACCAAGGCGCGCGGCGAGGCGATCGGCCTCAAGGTCGCGGTCAACGGTCTGGTCGAACGCTCCGAGCGGCTGGTCATCACGCTGGTGCTGTGCGGCCTCGCCGGCTTCCACCGCACCTTCGGCGTACCCGGCATCCAGTGGCTGCTGCCGATCGCCCTGTGGGTGGTCGCGGTCGGCAGCCTCGTCACCCTGATCCAGCGGGTCGTCACGGTGCACCGGGAGGCCGCCGAGGCCGAGGCGGCCGAGCGGGCGGTCGGCCAGGGGAGCGGCGTGTGAAGGAACGCCTCACCGACGGCCTGTACGGGCTCGGCTGGAGCGCGGTGAAGACGCTGCCGGAACCGGCGGCCAGGGCGCTCGGCCGGACCATCGCCGACGCGGCCTGGCGGCAGCACGGCAAGGGCGTCCAGCGGCTGGAGGCGAACCTGGCCCGCGTGGTGCCCGGCGCGGGACCCGACCGGCTGCACGAACTGTCCCGGCAGGGCATGCGCTCCTACCTGCGCTACTGGATGGAGTCCTTCCGGCTGCCGGCCTGGAGCAAGGACCGTATCCGCACCGGCTTCGCCCCGCAGGACGTGCACTGGCTCACCGACGGGCTCGCCGCGGGCAGCGGGGTCATCCTCGCGCTGCCGCACATGGGCAACTACGACCTCGCCGGGGCGTGGGTCACCACCAAGCTGGAGACGCCGTTCGCGACCGTCGCCGAGCGGCTGAAACCGGAGACCCTCTACGACCGGTTCGTCGCCTACCGCGAGAGCCTGGGCATGGAGGTCCTGCCGCACTCCGGCGGCGCCGCCTTCGGCACCCTGGCGCGGCGGCTGCGCGCGGGCGGCCTGGTCTGCCTGGTCGCCGACCGCGACCTGTCCAGGAGCGGCGTGGAGGTCGACTTCTTCGGCGAGAAGACCCGGATGCCCGCCGGCCCGGCGATGCTCGCCCAGCAGACCGGCGCGCTGCTGCTCCCGGTCACCCTCTGGTACGACGACTCGCCTGTCATGCAGGGCATGGTGCACCCGCCGGTCGAGGTCCCGGCCGACGGCGACCGTGCGAGCCGTACCGCGGTGATGACGCAGGTGCTGGCGAACGTGTACGAGGCGGGGATCGCCGAGCACCCGCAGGACTGGCACATGCTGCAACGGCTCTGGCTGAGCGATCTGCCGCAGCGGGCGGCCGAGAAGGGGCAACCCGCAGGGCCCGGGGAGGCGTCCACGTCGGTGGCGGCGCCGGCGACCACGGATGCGCCGGCGCAGGCCGGCGTACCCGCGTCGGACGACCTGTCCGCGTCGACCGCTGCACCCCCGTCGACCGATGGATCAGCGTCGAACGATGGATCAGCGTCCGGACCCGCGTCGGACGACGCATCGCGGTCAGCCGGATCCACCACGTCGACCGAGCACCCCGGGACGGAGCGAACTTGAGGATCGGGATCGTCTGCCCGTACTCCTGGGACGTCCCCGGTGGCGTCCAGTTCCACATCCGCGACCTGGCCGAGCACTTGATCACCCTCGGCCACCATGTGTCCGTGCTGGCCCCGGCCGACGACGGGACGCCGCTGCCGCCCTACGCGGTCTCCGCCGGCCGCGCCGTGCCCGTGCCGTACAACGGCTCCGTGGCGCGGCTGAACTTCGGCTTCCTGTCGGCCGCGCGGGTGCGTCGCTGGCTGCACGACGGCGGGTTCGACGTCATCCACATCCACGAGCCCACCTCCCCGTCGCTCGGGCTGCTCGCCTGCTGGGCGGCCCGCGGCCCGATCGTGGCGACCTTCCACACCTCCAACCCCCGCTCGCGGGCCATGATCGCGGCCTACCCGATCCTCCAGCCCGCCCTGGAGAAGATCAGCGCGCGGATCGCGGTCAGCGAGTACGCCCGGCGCACCCTGGTCGAACACCTCGGCGGCGACGCGGTCGTCATCCCCAATGGCGTGGACGTCGGTTTCTTCGCGAGCGCGGAGCCGCGGCCCGAGTGGCAGGGCGACACGATCGGGTTCATCGGGCGCATCGACGAGCCCCGCAAGGGGCTGCCGGTCCTGATGCGGGCGCTGCCCGGCATCCTCCGGGAGCGCCCAGGCGCCCGGCTGCTCGTCGCCGGGCGCGGCGACCAGCAGGAGGCGCTGGAGCCGCTGCCGGCCGAACTCCACGACCGGGTCGAGTTCCTGGGGATGGTCAGCGACGAGGACAAGGCGCGGCTGCTGCGCAGCGTCGACCTCTACGTCGCGCCCAACCTCGGCGGGGAGAGCTTCGGGATCATCCTGGTGGAGGCGATGTCCGCGGGGGCGGTGGTGCTTGCCGCCGACCTCGACGCCTTCGCGCAGGTGCTGGCGCAAGGCAGCGCGGGGGAGCTCTTCCCCAACGGCGACGCCGACGCGCTCGCGGCTGCCGCCGTCCGCGTTCTCGGGGACCCGGCCCGCCGCGACCAGCTCCGTACCCGCGCGTCCGCGCACGTACGGCGCTTCGACTGGTCCGTGGTCGCCGCGGAGATCCTGTCCGTCTACGAGACCGTCACGGTTGGCGCGGAGGCCGTTCGGCCGGCGCCCTGACCCTCCGGGGTGGTGCGTTCTGCCGGTTCAGGGACCACCTGTGGTGGTGGGCTGGGAGGTACCCCCAGCCACCCACCGGGCGCAAGGTCCCGGAAGCGACAGAACGGACCACCCCGGGGGAATAGGGTGCCGCGGTGACCACCCTGATTTGCGTAGTAGCCGCACTGATCGTGCTCGGGCTGTACCTGAGCTGGACCGCGGGCCGCCTGGACCGCCTGCACGCGCGGATCGACGCGGCACGCGCCGCACTGGACGCGCAACTGCTGCGCCGCGCCTCGGTCGCGCAGGAACTGGCGAACTCGGGCGTGCTCGACCCGGCCGCGTCCATCGTGCTGTACGAAGCCGCGCACGCGGCCCGGCAGGCCGAGCCGGACCAACGCGAGGTGGCCGAGAGCGAGTTGAGCCAGGCGCTGCGCGCGGTGTTCGCCGAGCCCGACGCGGTCGCGGAGATCGACGCGGCACCCGGCGGGACGGAGGCGGTCGGCGAGCTGACCCGGGCGGTGCGCCGGGTGCCGATGGCCCGGCGGTTCCACAACGACGCGGTGCGCGCCGCGCGGGCGGTCCGCCGGCACCGGGTGGTGCGCTGGCTGCGACTGGCCGGCCACGCCCCGTTCCCGCTCGCCTTCGAGATGGACGACCGTCCGCCGCCGGTGCTGACCGCGGACGGGGCCGCTACCACCTCGTAGGCACGTCGGGGGAGCCACCTGCGCCGAATTGGCCCTTTCCGGTGATCCGACCACCGCCGGACGATGGACGAAATGACACCCGTCGCCAGGAGTGAGGTCACTGTGTCCACCGCTTCCCCGTCCGCTACCCCGTCCCCCGAGACCGGCACCGCCCGCGTCAAGCGCGGCATGGCCGAGCAGCTCAAGGGCGGCGTGATCATGGACGTCGTCACCCCCGAGCAGGCGAAGATCGCCGAGGACGCCGGCGCCGTCGCCGTCATGGCGCTCGAGCGGGTGCCCGCCGACATCCGTAAGGACGGCGGCGTGGCCCGCATGTCGGACCCGGACATGATCGACGGCATCATCAACGCCGTGTCCATCCCGGTGATGGCCAAGTCCCGGATCGGCCACTTCGTCGAGGCCCAGGTGCTCCAGGCGCTCGGCGTGGACTACATCGACGAGTCGGAGGTGCTGACCCCGGCCGACGAGGTCAACCACTCCGACAAGTGGGCCTACACCACCCCGTTCGTGTGTGGCGCCACCAACCTGGGCGAGGCGCTGCGGCGGATCGCCGAGGGCGCCGCGATGATCCGCTCCAAGGGCGAGGCCGGCACCGGCAACGTGGTCGAGGCGGTTCGCCACCTGCGGCAGATCAAGGGCGAGATCTCCCGGCTGCGCGGCCTGGACAACAACGAACTGTTCGCCGCCGCCAAGGAGTTGCGTGCTCCGTACGAGCTGGTCCGGGAGGTCGCCGAGCTCGGCAAGCTGCCGGTCGTGCTCTTCTCCGCCGGCGGTGTGGCCACCCCCGCCGACGCCGCGCTGATGCGCCAGCTCGGCGCCGAGGGCGTCTTCGTCGGCTCGGGCATCTTCAAGTCCGGCGACCCCGCCAAGCGCGCCGCGGCCATCGTCCGCGCCACCACCTTCTTCGACGACCCGAAGGCCATCGCGGACGCCTCCCGCAACCTCGGCGAGGCCATGGTCGGCATCAACATCGACACCCTGCCGGAGTCCGAGCACTACGCGAACCGCGGCTGGTAAGGCGACGATGACGAGTTCTCCCACCATCGGCGTCCTGGCCCTTCAGGGCGACGTCCGGGAGCACCTGGCAGCCCTGGCCGCGGCGGACGCCGCGGCCACGGCTGTCCGGCGCCCCGAGGAACTGGCCGCTGTGGACGGGCTGGTGATACCCGGCGGCGAGTCCACCACGATCTCCAAGCTCGCCGCGCTGTTCGGGCTGACCGGGCCGCTGCGCGCCGCGATCCGGGACGGGCTGCCGGTCTACGGGTCCTGCGCCGGCCTGATCATGCTCGCCGACAAGATCCTCGACCCCCGGTCGGGACAGGAGACGTTCGGCGGCATCGACATGATCGTGCGCCGTAACGCCTTCGGCCGGCAGAACGAGTCCTTCGAGGCGTTCGTCGATGTCCGGGGTGTGCCCGGCGGCCCGGTCGAGGGCGTCTTCATCCGCGCGCCGTGGGTGGAGTCGGTCGGCGCGAACACCGAGGTGCTCGCCGAGTACGACGGCCACATCGTCGCCGTACGGCAGGGAAACGTGCTGGCCACGTCGTTCCACCCGGAGCTGACCGGCGACCACCGGGTGCATGAACTCTTCGTGTCCGCCGTGCGCGCGGGGAGCTGACCGGATCCCGGTAGGATCGAGCGCGCGACGAAGAACACGCGACGTAGAACAGCACTGGTGACGCGAAGGAGACTGTCGGATGTCCGGCCACTCTAAATGGGCTACGACGAAGCACAAGAAGGCCGTGATCGATGCCAAGCGCGGCAAGCTCTTCGCGAAGCTGATCAAGAACATCGAGGTCGCGGCGCGCACCGGCGGCGCGGACCCGGACGGTAACCCGACCCTCTTCGACGCCATCCAGAAGGCCAAGAAGAGCTCGGTGCCGAACAAGAACATCGACAGCGCGGTCAAGCGCGGCGCGGGTCTTGAGGCCGGCGGCGCGGATTACCAGACGATCATGTACGAGGGCTACGGGCCGAACGGCGTCGCCGTCCTCATCGAGTGCCTGACCGACAACCGCAACCGCGCCGCCTCCGACGTGCGCGTGGCGATGACCCGCAACGGCGGCTCGATGGCCGACCCGGGCTCGGTGTCGTACCTGTTCAACCGCAAGGGCGTGGTGATCGTCCCCAAGGGTGAGCTGGGTGAGGACGACGTGCTCGGCGCGGTCCTGGACGCCGGCGCCGAGGAGGTCAACGACCTCGGCGAGTCCTACGAGGTGATCAGCGAGGCCACCGACCTGGTGCCGGTCCGCAAGGCCCTCCAGGAGGCCGGCATCGACTACGACTCCGCCGACGCCAACTTCCTGCCCACCATGCAGGTCGAGTTGGACGAGGACGGGGCCCGCAGGATCTTCAAGCTCATCGACGCGCTGGAGGACAGCGACGACGTGCAGAACGTCTTCGCCAACTTCGACGTCTCCGACGAGGTCATGGAGAAGGTCGACGCCTGACGCCGGCGCCGCCTGAGCACGACCGGGCACGTCCGAGTAC
>NZ_JACEGK010000450.1:0-6643 GCF_056859195.1 Streptomyces sp. NH27 | reverse complement strand
GGCGTGTGTGCCCGGGCCGCCCCCGGCTCACGCCAGCTGGGCCGCCTGGAGACCCGCGTACGCGCCGCCGCGGCGCAGCAGTTCGGTGTGCGAGCCGACCTCCACGATCCGGCCCTCGTCCATCACCACGATCCGGTCGGCGTTCCTGATCGTGGACAGCCGGTGCGCGACGACGAAGACCGTACGGCCCTTGACCAGCCGGCCGAGCGCCTGCTGCACCAGCGACTCCGAGCGGGAGTCCAGCGCGGACGTCGCCTCGTCGAGCACCAGCACCCGCGGGTTGCGGATCAGCGCACGCGCGATGGCGAGCCGCTGCTTCTGTCCGCCGGACAGCCGGGCGCCGCGCTCACCGACGACCGTGTCCAGGCCCTGCGGCATCCGGTCGATGAACTCCATCGCGTTGGCGTCCCGCAGCGCGTCCCGCACCCGGTCGTCGGGGACGTCGGTCATGCCGTAGGTGACGTTCTCCCGCACGCTGCCCTCGAACAGGATCGAGTCCTGCGGCACCACCGACAGGAAGCTGCGGTAGTCCCGCAGGTCGAGCGACTCCATGTCGGCGCCGTCCAGCAGGATGCGGCCACTGGTCGGCCGCAGGAAGCCGATCACCAGGTTCAGCACCGTGGACTTGCCCGCGCCGGAGCCGCCGACCAGCGCGATCGTCTCGCCGGGCCGCACGTCGAGGTCGAAGCCGGCCAGCGACGGGCGGCCGCTTTCGGGATAGGTCAGCTCCACCTCGCGGAACTCGAACCGGCCCACCACACCGGTCACTTCGGCCTTGCCGTCGTTCTGCTCCAGGTCGGGTGCCTGGAGCACCTCGCCGATCGAGCGCACCGACTCCAGGCCCTTGCCGATCTGCGGGGCGAGCGTCAGCAGCGTGGTCACCGATCCGGTGAGGCTGGAGAAGTACGCGGAGAGCATCACCACGGTGCCCGGGGTGACGCTCAGCCAGCCGTAGTACGCCACCAGCGCGGAGCCGGACAGGCAGGCGACGCCGATCGCGTTGAGCAGGATCCAGGCGATCGAGCCGAACCAGCCGTTGAGCCGGTCGAGTCGCAGCCCGGCGTGCAGCACCTCGCCCAGGGTGCGGTCCATCCGGTGCAGCGCGGTGCCCTCCAGGCCGTGCGCCCGGGTGATCGGGATCAGCGTGGTCATCTCGCTGACCCGCGAGGACAGTTGCTCGACCTGCTGCCGGAACAGCTCGTTGCGGTCCTTCAGCCGGCGGCGCAACTTGACCACCAGCACCGCCGATGCGGGCACCACGATCAGGTAGACCGGCAGGAACGCGGGCGCCTGGATGCCGATGACCACCAGACCGCCGGAGAGGGTGGCGATCGCCGCCAGGCCGTTGTCCGCGGTCTGCTGGGCGGCGGTCTCTATGGTCTCGACGTCCCTGACCACCTTGGCCTGGAGCACACCCGCGCTGACCCTGGAGTGGTAGCCGATCGAGAGCTGCTGCATCCGGTGGCACAGCGCGGTGCGCAGCCGGGTGCCGGTGCGCCGGATCGAGCCCTGCATGTTGCGCACATACGTCAGGTGCAGCGGCAGGTTGAGGACGAGGATGACCAGCAGCACCGCGGAGTTCCACCACAGGATGGAGATCGGCTTGTGCTGCACCACGACGTCCACGACGTTGGCGGTGATGAGCGGCAGCAGCCACACGGGGGCGTGCTTGGCGAGGAACGCGGCGACGGCGATGCCGACGCGGCGCCGGTCGGGGTGGAAGAGGTAGAGGAGAGTACGGAGAGGGTGCTCGCCACGGTAACGGTGGCTGAGCGTGCCTTGCGGCAACGCCATTGCGGGACTCCTCGAATCACGTCTTCGCGGTGATGCGGTATGGGTGCGACACGGCACGGGCCGGCTTCGGCGCTGAAGTCGGCGTGCGTCCATGTGTGCGCATACACCCTAGACGTGGAGCGCTCCGCGGCGCCCGGCCAGGCGGCGTTGTTCCTGGTCGCGGGCGCGGGTAATCGAGTTGACGGATCCGGCCCGCCGTGCGGGAGTGCGGACGACGGGCCGGGCGCGGGGTGGTGCGAGGTGGTGGTGCGAGGTGGTGCGGGGACCGGCAGGTGGTCCGAGGAGTGGGGTCACCGGCCGGCGGCGGTCAGCGCCGGGCGGACCCGATCGCCCGTGCGGCGGCGGTGGTTCGGGCCGCCGGACGCGCCTTGCGGTAGAGCACCGCGCCGCCGAGCAGCAGTGCCGCGCTCGCGCCGGCGGTCCAGCCCAGCCCGTCGGCGCCGGTGTGCGCGAGGGACGGGATGGCCGACGAGTCGGCGGTGACCACCGTGTCGTTCGGCGGCGCGGGGATCGGCTGGTGGGCCGGCGGGGGCGGAGTGGTGCGCACCGGTGGCGTGCTGTTGACCGCGGTGTTGCCGAAGGCGGGGTTGCCGATCCCCACCACGTTCACGGAGTTGCCGGCCACGTTGAGCGGGATGTCGATCGGCAACTGGAGGGAGTTGCCGGACAGCACACCGGGGGAGTCGGTGGTGCGGCCCGCCGCGTGGGCGCCGCCGGAGGAGCGGGAACCGGAGGAGCGGGAACCGAACTCGTCGGCGGCCGGGCCCGCGTGCTTGGCGGGACGGCCGCCGGTCGAGGAGGCCGACGACGCGGAGCCGGACGACGCGAGGCCGGACGACGCCGACGAACCGGCCGCCGACGAGCCGGACGAGGTGTTCGCGCACCTGTTGCCCATCGCCGGGTTGAGCAGGCCGACCACGTCGACGGTGTTGCCGCACACGTTGACCGGGACGTGCACCGGAACCTGCACGGAGTTCCCCGACAGGACGCCCGGCGAGCCCGCGGCCTCGCCGCCGGCCGCCGCGTCCGCCTGTGCGTACCCGGCAGACGCGAGCACACCGCCCGCGACCATCGCGGTGACCAGTCCCTTTCGGGCGACCTTGTTCATACGCTCACTGCCTTCCGGAAAAACCTCGCGGGCCGTATGCCCGCACCGAAGACAACGCGCGACACGGCCAATCGAGCCATGTCCGCCCGGCAATTCATCCCAACGGGTGACCGCGCACTGGCGGGGTTCGCGCGCTGCCGATATGAGCGCAGCGGCCGGACGGAACCGGGAAATGCCTGGTGAACCAAGGGATTCGTACGCGAATGTACCGGGAGGATGGGACGAAACTATGAATTTCCCAGGACCGCCGTTTCCGGGGTGACGCCGTACTCGGCCAGCCACGCCAGCAGTTCGGCGCGGCCGGTCGCGGCCAGCCGGCCCCCGGTGAACCGCTGGTCGCAGGTCACCTCGGCCACCGCGCCCGGCGGCGGCTCGAAGGCCCGCATCTCCGCGTCGTCCGCGAACTCCGCCTCGGCCAGCACCAGTCCGTGCAGCGGCGGCTCGAACACGTCGATTCCCAGCGGCGGAACGCTGTAGCGGGACTTGCGCAGCACGCGCGCGGGCAAGGCGGCGAACACCTCGTATTCCGCGGGGGAGAGATAGGTATTCGTCAGCAACCCCTGTACCGGGCCGGGGGAGTCCGCGGGAATCTTCTGAGTGAGCTTCAACTCCGTTGTGGTGGAGGCGTGTTGGGCGCTTCCGATGTCGCGGGGATCGGTGCGGGTGTCGGGGCCTGGGTCCGGGCCGGGGCCGGCGGTTCGGGAGGACAGCGGCTCCACGCGGCGCAGCCGCATCCTGGTGCCGAGCAGATAGCGGTCGGTGATCCGGCGCGCGGGTTCGCGCCAGATGTCCGGCGGCGGCGCCGCGAACAGGAAGCGGCGTTCCCGCTCCACGCGGGCGTACTTGCCCGGCACGACGCCAGGTGCTGCGGATTCGGCGGGTTCGGTGGGCGGCACATCGGGGTCCGGTCGGCGGCGCGGGATCATGCCGGTCAGTATGCGCAGGCCGCGGGCGGCGGGTCGCGTGGACGGCCGCGACCCGCACCCGCGGTGTCGCCGTCCGGTACGCCGTCGTCCGGTCGGTGCTTCAGTCCTCGTTCGGTGCTTCGCCGCTCGGTACTTCGCGACTTCGGTGTCGCGGCGCTGCGATGCGTGATTCGTGACCGGCGTTCAGTGGATCACCGGATCAGGGCTCGGCCGGGTGGTGCTCAGGCCGCGCTTGCGTCGCGGGCCGGGTCGGCGCTGAACGCCGCGGCCGCGATGGTGTCGATGTGTCGGCGTGCGGCCGCGAGCGCGGCCCCGATCTCCCGGGTGCCGGTCGACACGCACAACGTGTACATCGTGTCCTGCAACTGCTGCCGTACCAGAGGGTCGGCGCCCTCCGCACGGTCCGACCCGTCCGCGTGTCCCTCGTCGACGACGGCGCGGAGCGCTTCGTAGCGCTCCACCAGGTTACGCAGGACGGTCGGGTGGGCCATCAGCATAGGTTTACTCCTCGAGTTGTCGGCGAAATCGGCACACACGAGGGCCGTTTGCCCGATCCGGGCCGATGCATGCGAAATACACGCGGAATTTACGTCGATGCGTGCATGACACATGTCACATCGTTGTCCTGGGTCGGATACCCGTGGGTCGGCCGGGAGTTGCGAGGTGCTTGGGACGGGCGCCTGGCGGTCCGTCGACTACGGACGGGCGGCGCCGAACGGGCCCGCCCCCGGAGGTCTTCCGGGCGGCGGGCCCCTGCTTATGCGGGTCGCATCCGCGTGCGGAACGCCGTGATGAACGCCGCTATGAACGCCGTACGTACGGAAACAGCGTCAGGTACGAAATGCCGTCAGTCGATGCTGCGCAGGATGTGTGTCTCGCTGGGGTCGTCCTCGTATCCGGCGAGCCGGATCGGCGCGCACCGGGACCATGCGTCCAGCGGGCGTTCCTCGTCGAGCAGGGACCCGGCGTCCCCACTGCGGTCGGCTGCGTTGTCCTTGCGGGTGAACTTGTCTGCTGACACCGCGCACTCCTTAGCGTCGCGTGGTCCGGAAACGCCGAACGCGGCTGGTTCCTCGCGTCACGGCGCCCGGCTGGATGTCCTTCTCTATCGGGCGGTGCGGACGCGGTGGCGCCTGATGCCGGTGCCGGAAGCGTGGCCGAGTCGGCGACTGGTTCCGGGACGGGCCGCGGGGCCAGGTACTTCCCCGACAGCCTGCTCGTCCCGGCAAGCGTATGCCGACGCACGCTGTGCCACCAGCCGGTTTCGATCCGCGTCGGCCACCCGGGTGGATGTGTCACCCATGCGCCCGTCCGCGGTGCTGCCCGCCCTGCCGGTCCACGCGGCGCCCCCGGTTGCTACGGTTTCGCGTGCTCAACAGCGAGGAAGACAACCGCGACGCCGCCGAGCCGTCCAGCACGCCGACCGGGCCCGGCACCGGCACCGCCGCCCCGGCCGCTTCAACCGCTGGCGCCCCGACCGCTGCCGCCGCAACCGCTGCCGCCCCGGCCGCGATACCCGCCCCGCGCCGCTCCCGGCTGCTCGCCGACATATCCCCGCTGCGGGAGCACGCCGACTTCCGGCGCCTGTGGTTCGGCAACACCGTGTCCTACATAGGCCAGCAGATGACCGCGATGGCCGTGGCACTACAGGTCTACGCGATCACCGGCTCCAGCTTCTACGTGGGCCTGGTCGGCCTGTGCTCCCTGGTCCCGCTGATCGTCTTCGGCCTGTACGGCGGCGCGGTCGCCGACGCGGTCGACCGGCGCCGGCTCGGACTTGTCACCGCGAGCGGCGCGACCGTGCTGTCGGCCGCGCTCGCCGTCGTCGCCATCGCCCATGTGCACAAGGTCTGGCCGCTCTACACGATCGTCGCCCTCCAGGCGGTGTGCTTCGCGATGAACTCGCCCGCCCGCTCGTCCATGATCCCCCGGCTGCTGCCGCCCGAGCGGCTGCCCGCCGCCAACGCGCTCGCCTCCCTCGCCGGCGGGGTCGGGCAGATGGCCGGGCCGATGCTCGGCGGTGTCTTCGTCGGCTTCTGGGGCTACCAGGCGGCCTACCTGATCGACATGGCCGCCTTCACCGCCTCCCTGTACGCGATGTGGCGACTGCCGGCGATGCTGCCGGGGGAGCCGGGCGCGGACCCGACCGCCGTACGGCGCCGGCCGTCCGTCCTGGAGGGGCTGCGCTACCTCGGCGCCCGGCCCAACCTGCGGACGACGTTCGTCTCCGACCTCGCCGCCATGGTGCTCGCGCAGCCCCGGGTGCTGTTCCCCGCGGTCGCCGGCCTCTGGTTCGGCGGCGACACCCGTACGGTCGGGCTGCTCGCCGCCGCGCCCGCGACCGGGGCGCTGCTCGGCAGCGTCTTCTCCGGGTGGCTCGGCCGGGTCAACCGCCAGGGGTTCGCGGTGCTTGTCGCGGTCGGCTCCTGGGGCGCGGCCGTCGCCGTCTTCGGCCTCACCCGCAACCTCCTGCTCGGCCTGTTCTTCCTCGCGCTTGCGGGCTGCGCCGACACCGTGTCCATGGTTTTCCGCAACACGATGCTCCAGTCCGCCGCGCCCGACGACATGCGCGGGCGGTTGCAGGGCGTCTTCCTGGTCGTCGTGGTCGGCGGCCCGCGCCTCGGCGACTTCCTCGCGGGCTCCGCGTCCGACCTGTTCTCGCCGACCGCGGCGGTGGTCGGCGGCGGGCTCGCCTGCATCGTCGCGATCACGCTGATCGGGCTCTTCCAGCGCGGCTTCCGCCACTACGACGCCCGCGACCCGATCCCGTAGCGGGGGTCGGCGGGGCGACGCCGGCGCGCGATCAGGGCAGCTG
>NZ_JACEGK010000449.1:0-6650 GCF_056859195.1 Streptomyces sp. NH27 | reverse complement strand
GCCGGCAACCGTCTCCAGCAGGCCGCCGCCGCCCACCGCGCCGCCGCCCGGCCGCCCGTACCCACCCAGGAGCCCACCCCTTGATCGCCTTCGTCAGCGGCCCGGTGGCCGCGCTCGCCCCGGACACCGCGGTCATCGAGGTCGGCGGGATCGGCATGGCGGTGCAGTGCGCGCCCGGCACCCTGGCCGCCCTGCGGCTCGGCGAGCCCGCCCGGCTGGCCACCTCCCTGGTGGTCCGGGAGGACTCCCTCACCCTCTACGGCTTCGCCGACGACGACGAGCGGCAGGTCTTCGAGCTGCTCCAGACCGTCAGCGGGGTCGGCCCGCGGCTGGCCCAGACGATGCTCGCCGTGCACAGCCCCGACGCCCTGCGCGCCGCTGTGGCGGCCGGCGACGAGAAGGCGCTCACCGCGGTGCCCGGCATCGGCAAGAAGGGCGCCCAGCGGCTGCTGCTGGAGCTGAAGGACCGGCTGGGAGCGCCGCTGGGCACCGCTGTCGCGGTCGGCGCGGGCGCCCGGGCCGCGGTGCCGCCGTCCTGGTCCGAGCAGCTGCTGGCCGCGCTGGTCGGGCTCGGCTACGCGCAACGCGAGGCGGAGGAGGCGGTCGCCGCGGTCGCCCCGCAGGCCGAGGCCGCCGCCGAGCCGCAGGTCGGCACCCTGCTGCGCGCGGCCCTGCAGACCCTCAACCGCGCCCGCTGACCCGTACCGCCGTACCGCCCGCACCGCGCCGTACGCACCTCACCGGCCGGCACCCCGCCCGACTCCGTCCGACGTCCGCCCGCCCGACCCGAGAGACCTGCCATGAACTGGGACGACGCCCCCGCCGATACGCCCGACCGGCTGGTCGGGTCGGCCGCCGACCGTGAGGACCAGGCGGTCGAGGCGGCGCTGCGGCCCAAGGAGCTGGACGAGTTCATCGGGCAGGAGCGGGTCCGCCAGCAGCTCGACCTGGTGCTCAAGGCCGCCCGCCAGCGGAACGCCACCGCCGACCACGTACTGCTCTCCGGCGCCCCGGGGCTCGGCAAGACCACTCTTTCGATGATCATCGCGGCCGAGATGTCCGCGCCGATCCGGATCACCTCGGGCCCGGCCATCCAGCACGCCGGCGACCTCGCGGCGATCCTCTCCTCGCTCACCGAGGGCGAGGTGCTCTTCCTCGACGAGATCCACCGGATGTCCCGGCCCGCCGAGGAGATGCTGTACATGGCGATGGAGGACTTCCGGGTCGACGTGATCGTCGGCAAGGGCCCGGGCGCGACCGCCATCCCGCTGGAGCTGCCGCCCTTCACCCTGGTCGGGGCCACCACCAGGGCCGGACTGCTGCCGCCGCCGCTGCGCGACCGGTTCGGCTTCACCGGCCACATGGAGTTCTACGCCCCCGCCGAACTGGAGCGGGTGATCCACCGCTCGGCCGGGCTGCTCGATGTGCGGATCGACACAGCCGGCGCCGCCGAGATCGCCGGCCGCTCCCGCGGCACCCCGCGCATCGCCAACCGGCTGCTGCGCCGGGTGCGGGACTACGCCCAGGTACGGGCCGACGGCGCGGTCGACCGGGAGATCGCCGCCCAGGCGCTGGAGGTCTACGAGGTCGACGCCCGCGGTCTGGACCGGCTGGACCGGGCGGTTCTGCACGCGCTGCTGAAGCTCTTCGGCGGCGGCCCGGTCGGCCTGTCCACGCTCGCGGTCGCGGTGGGGGAGGAGCGGGAGACCGTCGAAGAGGTCGCGGAGCCGTTCCTGGTGCGGGAAGGGCTGCTCGCACGGACGCCCAGGGGCCGTGTGGCGACTCCCGCGGCCTGGTCCCACCTGGGCCTCGTACCGCCTCCGCAGGTCGGTGGGACGAGTCGGGGCGGATCCGGACAGACCGGCCTGTTCGGATCCTGACCTCGGCTAGACTCCTACGATCAGGAACGCCCGTGCAATGCTGGGCGTTGTTCCATCGGCGAGCCAGCGCTTAGACTCCGCCGACGCCCTTCCTCTGGATCGGCACCCACATCCCGAAATCCAGGCCATCCCCCACGTTGGCCGTGCGAAGGAATGTCCACACCGTGAGCATCGGAATTCTCCTCCCCCTGATCCTGATCGTCGGCGTCATGTTCATGATGACCCGGTCGCAGAAGACCAAGCAGCGCCAGGCGATGGAGATGCGCAACAAGATGGAGCCCGGCACCGGCGTGCGCACCATCGGTGGCATGTACGCCGTGGTGAAGGAGGTGAACGACGAGACCGTCCTCCTGGAGATCACGGACGGTGTTCACGCCCACTTCACCAAGTCCGCCATCGGCACGGTGCTCTCCGAGGAGGAGTTCAACCGGATCGTGCACGGCATCGAGCCCGAGGAGCCCACCGGGCTCGACGAGGACGCCGAGGACGGCGCCGACGCGACCGCGGGGGACGCCGCGCCGACCGACGGTGCGACGGACGCGGACCCGGCGGCCGACGGCGACGAGGAGCGCATCAGCCTCGACAAGTCCGACGCGGACACGGAGCAGGACGGCTCCGACGCCGAGGACGGCGCCACCAAGGAGCAGAACGGCTCCGCCTCCAAGTAAGCGTCCGGCTTCATCCACTCGTGGCCACCCCTGGGCGCGCATGCCCGGGGGTGGTAGGACAGGGAGAGACAACAAGGTGGCAGCAGCCAAGAAGGGCCGCAGGTCCTCGGGGAGCCAGGGGTACCCCGGACGCGCTCTGGCCGTGATCCTCGTCGCTCTGGTGGCGCTGACCGGAGGGATCTTCCTCTCCGGCCACAAGACCCCGCGGCTCGGCATCGACCTCGCCGGCGGCGTGGAGATCACGCTGACCGCCAAGCCCGACCAGGGCAAGGCCGTCACCAAGGCAAACATGAACACCGCGGTCAACATCATCAACGACCGCGTCAACGGCCTGGGCGTCTCCGAGGCGGAGGTGCAGACCCAGGGGAACGACAACATCATCGTCGACATCCCCAAGAGCACCAACGCCGACCAGGCCGAGCAGCAGGTGGGCACCACCGCGCAGCTCTACTTCCGGCCGGTCCTCGCCGACGGCAACGGCGCCCCCATGCCGACGCCGAAGCCTTCCGGCAGCGCCACCACCAAGCCGTCCAGCACCGCCACCCCGAAGTCCTCGTCGACCGCGACGCCGTCGAACACGGCGAAGTCGACCGCGAGCCCCTCGTCCACCAAGAACCAGGGCCGCGCGGTCACCGACGCCCTGAAGTCGGGCACGGACAAGGCCCCCACCCCGAAGCCCACCGCCTCGGCGCCGAACACCGCCGCACCCGACCCGACCGACACCAGCGGCGCCGGCGCCGACCCGACGGCGGGCGTACCGGCCGCTCTCCAGGCCAAGTACGCGGCCATCGACTGCACCAAGGCGTCCGAGCGGGCCAAGGCGGCCGAAGGCACCAAGGGCACCGACCCGGTCGTCGCCTGCGGCAAGGTCGACAAGCAGTGGGTCAAGTACCTGCTCGGCCCCTCCGAGATCGACGGCAAGCACGTCACCAGCGCCAACGCCGCCTTCGACACCCAGAGCGGCAACGGCTGGGTGGTGAACCTGAGCTTCGACGGCAAGGGTTCCTCGCAGTTCACCTCCGTCACCAAGACGCTGTCCGCGCAGGCGTCGCCGAACAACCAGTTCGCCATCGACCTCGACGGCAACGTGGTGTCGGCCCCCTCGGTCTCCTCGACCCTGTCCGGCGGCACCGCCCAGATCTCCGGTGACTTCACCCAGCAGTCCGCCACCGACCTGGCGAACGTGCTGAAGTACGGCTCGCTGCCGCTGGCCTTCAACATCTCCGACAAGACCACCGTCTCGGCCGCCCTCGGCGGCGAGCAGCTGCGCGGCGGCATGATCGCCGGCGCCGTCGGCCTCGCGCTGGTCGTGCTCTACCTGCTGGCGTACTACCGCGGCCTCAGCTTCGTCGCCGTGCTCAGCCTGCTGGTCTCCGCCGGGCTCACCTACACGATCATGTGCCTGCTGGGTGAGGCGGTCGGATTCGCGCTGAACCTGCCGGCGGTCTGCGGCGCCATCGTCGCCATCGGTATCACCGCCGACTCGTTCATCGTCTTCTTCGAGAGAATCCGGGACGAGCTACGCGACGGCAGGTCGCTGCAACCGGCGGTGGCCCGCGGCTGGCCGCGTGCCCGGCGCACCATCCTGGTGTCGGACTTCGTGTCCTTCCTCGCCGCGGCGGTGCTGTACGTCGTCTCGGTCGGCAAGGTCCGGGGCTTCGCGTTCACCCTCGGCCTGACCACCCTGCTCGACGTCGCGGTGGTGTTCCTGTTCACCAAGCCGCTGATGACGCTCCTCGCCCGCAAGGTTTTCTACGCCAAGGGCCACAAGTGGTCCGGCCTCAACCCGGAGAGCCTGGGCGTCAGTCCGCCCCTGCGCCGGATCCGCCGCCAGTCCTCCGAGACGAAGGAAGCCTGATGTCCAAGCTCGGCACCCTCGGTCACCGGTTGCACCGCGGTGAGGTCAGCTACGACTTCGTCGGCAAGCGGAAGCTCTGGTACTCGATCTCCATCCTGGTCACGATCGTCGCGATCGTCGGCCTGGTGGTGAACGGCCTGAAGGAGAGCATCGACTTCTCCGGCGGCGCGGTGTTCAACACCCCGAAGACGTCCATGTCCGTCTCCGACGTGCAGAACAAGATCTCCGGGGACACCGACGGCCGCGAAGCCACCGTGCAGAAGCTCGGCAACGGCAGCCTGCGCATCCAGGTCGCCGGACTGTCCACGGACCAGTCGAAGAAGGTCCAGCAGGAGATCGCCAAGGACCTCAACATCCCGGCGCCGAAGATCGACGCGGAGATCGTCGGCCCGAGCTGGGGCAAGGAGATCACCCACAAGGCGCTCGAAGGTCTGATCATCTTCCTGGTGCTGGTGGTCATCTATCTGGCCATCGCCTTCGAGTGGCGCATGGCCGTGGCCGCCCTCGTGGCCCTGCTGCACGACCTCACCATCACCGTCGGCGTCTACGCGATCGTCGGCTTCGAGGTCTCGCCCGGCACGGTGATCGGCCTGCTGACCATCCTCGGTTACTCGCTCTACGACACGGTCGTGGTGTTCGACGGACTGAAGGAAGCCAGCAAGGACATCACCAAGAAGAACGTCTCCACCTACAGCGAGGTCGCCAACCGCAGCCTCAACAGCACCCTGGTCCGGTCGATCAACACCACCGTGGTGGCGCTGCTGCCGGTCGCCGCGCTGCTGTTCATCGGTGGCGGCATCCTCGGCGCCGGCATGCTCAACGACATCGCGCTCGCGCTGTTCGTCGGCCTCACCGCCGGTGCGTACTCCTCGATCTTCATCGCCACCCCGATCGTGGCGGAGTTGAAGGAGTACGAGCCGCAGATGAAGTCGCTGCGCAAGCGGGTGCTCGCCAAGCGGGCCTCGGAGGCGGCGAAGGCGAAGGCCAGGCTCGCCGCCGGCGAGTCCCCCGCCGGCCTCGACGACAGCGACGACGACCGGCCCGAGGACGACGAGGACGGCGCCGCACCCGCGGTCGTCGGCCAGCGCACCGAGGGCACCGGCGGCGCCGACTCCGCCGCCCGCCCGACCCGCGGCCAGCCCGCCAACCGGGCCAACCGCGGCCGTAACCGCCCCTCCGGCAAGCGCCGCTGATCCGCCGCCCGCCGCCGCCCGGAAGTACCTCACCGGGCGGCGGCGGGCGTTTTCACGTCCTCGTACCGCACGGCGCCCGCCCCACGGGCCCGCGCGCCCCTCGTACCGGACCCCGTACCGAAAGAAGCACCATGACCACGACGGAAGCCGCCTCCACCGAGCTGCGCGACCTGCTGCTGTCCCGGATCCGCGACGTGCCGGACTATCCGCAGCCCGGGGTGATGTTCAAGGACATCACCCCGCTGCTCGCCGACCCGGTGGCGTTCAACGCCCTCGTGGACGCGCTCGCCGGGCTGTGCACCCGGCGCGCGGCCACCAAGATCGTCGGCCTGGAGGCCAGAGGGTTCATCCTGGCCGCGCCCGCCGCCGCCCGCGCCCGGCTCGGCTTCGTGCCGGTCCGCAAGGCCGGCAAGCTGCCCGGCCCGACCCTGGCGCAGGGCTACGCGCTGGAGTACGGCACCGCCGAGATCGAGGTGCACACCGACGCCTTCGGGCCCGGCGACCGGGTGATCGTGATCGACGACGTGCTCGCCACCGGCGGCACCGCCGAGGCCGCCCTGGACCTGATCGGCCGCACCGGCGCAAGCGTCGTCGGCGTGGCGGTGCTGCTGGAGCTGGCCGCGCTCGGCGGCCGGGAGCGGCTCGCCCCGGCACTGAAGGGCGTACCGCTCGACGCGCTCGTCGTGGTCTGAGCCGTACGTGCCGCCCGGGCCGTGTTTTGGAAGTAGCGCCGTCCGCCCAAAGGGCGGGGCCCGTGGCGTCTGGTGCTCCCCCACAGCCTTCGGCGTGGGAGGTGCCCCCCGATCGCAAGGCGGTGGGGGCACCCCCAGCCGTCAGGCGAGGGGGAGGTTGTCCTCGTAGTGGGCCTACTCGGACAAGCCCGACAACGCTGGGGGTACCTCCCGCCTAGGGTGGGGGGAGAGGGTGCGTCCCCGCCGCCAGGGGGCAGGCGGGACTACCAAACCGCGGCCCAGGGGCCCGCGCGGCGCTGAGGCCGCTCCAGGGGGCGTACACCGGCGTACGCAGACGCGCACGTCACGGCGTCCGGTGG
>NZ_JACEGK010000448.1:0-6673 GCF_056859195.1 Streptomyces sp. NH27 | reverse complement strand
CCCGTACCCCCGCTTCGCCCCCGCACCCGGTCCGTCCGCCACGGCAACACGCGCGCCGGCGCGTGCCCCGGGCGTATGCGAAAGGAGTGTGCCGCGGGGTGTATTGAGCCGTGCGGGACGGGGTATACGGCTCGCGTCGCGTACGACGAACGTACGGGGAACGGACAAGGGGCACGGGGATGAACGACAGCATGACGGCCGAGCACGGCCTGGCCCCGGCGGCGACGCCCGACCTGTGGGCCGGCGCGGCGTACGACGGCGACACCGGCTCGATCGCGGTCGCCCGCGCGACGGCCGCGGCCTTCCTCGACCGCGCCCGGGACCGGCACGCCCTGCCCGTACCGGCGCAGGCGCACGCCGACGCCCAGCTCGTGGTGAGCGAACTGGTCACCAACGCGGTGAAGTACGCCCCGGGGCCCTGCGTGCTCAACCTGGAGATCCGCGGACCGGTGCTGGAGATCACCACCTGGGACACCGACGCGACGCTCCCGCTCGCCCGCGCCACCGAGCCCGGCCGGATCGGCCAGCACGGCCTGGAGATCGTCCTCGCGCTCTGCGACGGCTTCGAGGTGCGCCGCGAGCCGGTCGGCAAGCGGATCACGGTCCGCCTGGCGCTCGGCCCGATCGGCCCGTTCGACGTATAGGCCCGTTACGCCGCCGGCCCGTTACGCCGCCGGCCCGGCCCGGCCCGGCCCGGACCGGACCGGACTGGCCCGGGCCCGGGCGAGCCCCCTCGGCGTGCGGTGCGAACGGCGTTCAGCCGTCGCTCGTCCTGACCAGCGCTCCGTGCGCGTTGCGCTCGTACGTGCGCCGCTTGTTCTTCTCGATCTTCCGGGCGACCTCGGTGTCGAGGTCCAGCCCGTTCATCTGCGCCAGGGCGGTCAGATAGAGGAAGACGTCGGCCAACTCCTCCCCGAAGTCGGCATGCCCCTTGCGCCACGCGGTGAACGCCTCGCCCACCTCGGCGGTGAGCAGCCCGAACTCCAGGGCCACATCGTCGATGTTGAAGCCCTTGGCGAGCTTGTTCTCCCAGGCGAGCTGCTGGGCGGATGCGATGTCCACGGCTCCTCCGAAGCGGTGCGGCGCGTGCGGCCGCAGCCTAGCGGGCGCCCAGGTCCCGCCGTCTCGACCCACGCCCGTCGCCGCCCGGCCGGCGGGAGTTCGGCGTATCGGCGTACGCCCCGCCGCTATGATGCGGGCCATGGAGTGTTTTGCCACGTGGCGTACGCGCCGCTGAGGGACCGGCCCGACGCCGATGTCGTGGCCGGGAGCGGGCCGATGCCGTTGTTCGCTCGGTCACCAGGCCTCACCGCGTCTCAGCACGCCCTCAGTCCGAAAGGCACACTCCCATGCGCATCCGTGCGTTCACCCCGCACGACCTGGCACCACTCACCGAACTGACCATCGCGACGTTCCGGCCGTTCTACGAGGACTCCTTCCGCCCGCTGGTGGGCGAGGCTGTCTTCGCCGTCCAACACGGGAACTGGCGTGAGGACTACCGCGAACAGGTGGCCGAACTCCACGCGCCCGAACGGCACCGGTACGTCGCCCTCGCCGAAGACGAGGACGCCCTCGCGGGCTACGTGGCGTGGAGCGTCGACCCGGCCCGCAAGAAGGGCGACGTCACGATCCTCGCCGTCTCGGCCCGGCACCGGCGGCACCGCGTGGGCACCGCCCTGTGCGAACACGCCTTTGCGCAGATGCGGGCCCTCGGC
The DNA here is from genome assembly GCF_056859195.1 of Streptomyces sp. NH27. NCBI lineage: Bacteria > Bacillati > Actinomycetota > Actinomycetes > Kitasatosporales > Streptomycetaceae > Streptomyces > Streptomyces sp. NH27. Next base: position 4,958 of record NZ_JACEGK010000448.1, on the reverse strand, counting down.
GCCGAGGTCGTCGAGATCGGCACCGGGGGAGACGGGTTCCACGCACCGGCCCGCGCGCTCTACGAGGCGCTCGGGTGCACACCGGTTCCGCTCACCGCCTATTTCCGCCGGCTCTGACGCCTCCCGGACGGGCGCCTCCCCGCGCCCGTCCGGGTGCGGTACTGGCGGTGCCGGGTACGGCTCGCATCACGTCCCGGGACGCCCAGGCCGGTGTCCAGGCGGGGCGCGAAGAGGCGCGGGCCGCGTACCGGCCGTTCCGCGCCGGATACCGGGACAGCGTCTCAGTCGGCGTGCAGGACGAAGAACAGGAAGCACAGGAAGCGGGAGCGGGCGGCGACTTCGTCGGGGAACAGGTCGCGGGCGGCTGGATCGGGCGCCGGCTCGCTGATGACCGTGATCCGGAAGCCGGCCGCCGTGAACGCGTCGGTCATCGCGTGCAGCGGCCGGTGCCAGCGGCTCACCGGGGCGCTCTGGTCGCCGAAGGTCCACTCCTCGACCCAGCTCGTGGTGTCGAAGTACCCGTACTCGTCCTGGCGGCCGGCCTCGCGGTGCATCAGGTTGATGGCGAAAGGGTGCTCCACGGCCGTGATCAGCCGGCCGCCGGGCTTGAGTACGCGCCGCAGCTCGGCCAGCGCCGGACCCCAGTCCTTCAGATAGTGCAGCACCAGGGCCGCTGTGACGTCGTCGAACGTGTCGTCGGCGTAGGGAAGGGGGCTGCCCAGGTCGGCCAACTGAAGGTCCGCGTCGTCGCCGAGACGCTTCCGGGCCAGCTCCAGCATCCGGGTGCTCGCGTCGAAACCGCTCACGACGGCGCCGCGGTCGCGCAGTTCGGCGATCAGGGGGCCGGAACCGCAGCCCGCGTCGAGAATCCGGCGCCCGGACACCTCTCCGGCGAGGGCCAGCATCGCGGGCCGCTGGTAGTAGGCATTGATGAGGCCGGCTTCGTTCGCGGCCGTGTACCCCTCGGCGAAGACGTCGTAGGGGTTCACTTCCGGCGTATCCACAGGCGCGGCGGAGGGCGAGGCAAGCCCGGCGGAGGGTGCGTTCACCTGTTGGTGGTCCGAAGTCATGGTGCGAGAGACGTGTGCCGGCGTCGCTTCGGTTCCTGGCCGCACACCGTCTCCTCCCTCGGGTAGGACCAACTCGCCCTACGCCACCGCGAAGTTCTCGGCGCGCTGGGCCCTCACACGCTGGGAGGCCAGACGGGCGGCCACTGGTCGCCGTCCTCCTGGCAGAACCGTCTCCCGGACACGTGCATGGCCAGTTCCGGCCGCCACTCCTCGCGATAGTCCGGGTCATCGCGGAACGCCAGCGCCAGGCGCCGGACACGCAGGCAGGGCCACTGCTCCACATCGATCTCGACGTAACTGGAGAACTCCGAGCCCGGCTCGATCCGTGAGCACGTGACGCAGCCCGTGAACATCACCATCCTCGACTCGAACCGCCCTCCGCCCCGCTCCACGTACCAGGCGGGCATGCGCTTCGGCTCGTGGTCGAGGAGCGACGCGAACCCGTCCTCGTCGATCCGCGACAGCAGGAAGCCGAGCAGCGCCTCCGCGTACGGCTCGAAGCTGGGCACGGCGGAGTCCTTCGGGGGAATGGTGGCCTCAAGCAGCCCTGACGGCGTGGTGCGAGGGTGGGGGCGGCTGGACCGCGAGGTGGGGAGAACGGTTCGGGTCGGTCCTGTTGGTGTGACGCCGTCCCTGGCTCGTGCGGTTCCCTCGCGTGGTATCCGCAGGGGCATCTCGCGGCTGCCGACTCAGCGCGCCCAGAGCGGAGTCGGCGCCCGGGTGGACTGCCCACTGAGGCGTTCTCGGCAACCTGACGGTTGCGTTGCGTGACGATCGTCGGGCGGGCAAGACTCGCGGCTGGCTGACACCGAAGGGAAGCTGCGCCCGCTTGGTCAGTTCTCGTCCTTTGCCGGTCAGCACGATGACCTTGATCCGGCGATCGGTCGGGTGCTGCTGGCGCACGGCGAGACCGCGTTGTTCGAGGGCGTCGACCAGCGAAGTCACGTAGGAGTTGTCGCATCCGAGTCGCTTTGCGAGCTGCCGCATGGGGATCGGTTCGTCCAGGGGGAGGACGAGCAGTGCCCGCAGGGGTGGCGTGGCTTTCGTGTTCATCCCCAGCCAGGCGGCGTCGATGGCCACCATCACCAAGGCGCGGACGGGGCAGGCGTCCTCGATCTTCAACGCCGGCAAGCAGCTGGGAGGCGCCATCGGCGTCGCGCTGCTCAGCGCCGTACTCGCCGCCGTGGGCCCGACCCAGGAGGAGGCCGGCCATGTCGACGTCCACCTGACCGCCTACCACGACGCGTTCCTCGCCGCGGCCGCAGCAGCCACACTCGCCGTCGCGGTCGCTCTCGCCATCCATGATGCTGACGCCTCCACCACCATGACGCGTCGCCGAAACCCCCGTGCGGCCGAGCGTCAGGCCGAGGAGCCCGCAGTCGCCGCCAAAGACGGCTGAAAAGCACACGCAATTCGGGGTCTTCTCGGCAACGTGACAATCACGGTGCGAGAGGGCCTGTCGGATGGCTGGTTGGTGACCTGGCATCAGATATGCGTGACAGGCACCACGGAGGGAACCCGCAGGTCATCTCTGCCCCGGACGGCTGGCCGCTGTGGGTCTCACCGGTCCGCCCGGGCCGCGAGCACGACACCACCTGCGCCCGCGCGCACGGCCTGGTCGACGCCCTGAACCGGGTCGCCGACGCCCTCGGCATCCCCACCCTGACCGACCTCGGCTACGAGAACGCCGCAGATGGCTTCCGCCACCCGGTCAAGTAGCCCAAGTGCGGCAACTTGCCGAGCCCGACAAGGCGTTCAACGCCGTGATGCGCGGCGTCCACGCCCTCGCCGAACGTGCCAACGCACTGCTGAAGGTCACCTTCAAGGCCCTGCTCCGGGTCAGCCTCGACCCTGCGGCCATCACCCGGATCGCCCGCGCCGAACTCGTCCTGAGGTTGCTCCGATGCTGCTGACCCAGACACGCAAGGGCCCGGCCTCGGGGCCCGTCCCGGTCCGCGCCGAAGATCCCCGCGCCGTGTCCAGGTCTGACAGCGAGACAACCCCCGGGCTGCCGTCGGAAAGGAATTCCTCGATGACCGGTCCGAGATCCTCGGAGGGAACATAGGCGCCGCCGAACGGCAACTCATCCGGAAGCACCGATCCGGTCGAACACCGCAGCTGTCCGGCCATCTTGTCGTGCCACACGTAGAACGTCGCCGGCCCTGAAACCCCCATGCGGCGAACCCGTCCTCGCAGGGCCTCCGCAGTCGACTCGAAAGCAGCCGCCACCTCGGCGACGGACAAGGACTTCCTGTCCTCCGCGTTCGCCCCCAGCCAACAGGTGTTGGTCTCCCGCTCCACCTGACGGTCGGTCGGTTCCTTGGACGAGGCGTCCAAGAAGGACATCGTCAGCCGCGTGGAGCAAGCCGTGACCCAGCGGGAGTGGGCAGGTTCGCTGGCGGAGGCGATCACACATCAAGACCAGTCCAGTGTTGACATTGACCGGGCGGTCAATAATATTGGCCACATGGTCAATAGCGATGCGACTCGCGCACCTCATCAACTCGGTGCAGTCAGCGTGCTGGTCGGGGTCTACGCCGCCGCCATGGTCGGAACGGTCGTGGCGCTGGCGGTCATGGCGTCCACGGCCCCGGAGAAGGCGACCAATGAGGCGTGGGGGCACGCCCTGATCGTCACGTTCTTCGCAGTCCTCCTTCTGGTGCGACTCCGGTCCGCCCGATTGGGCAGCACCACGGCAGTCCGGGCACTCGGCATCATCGCCGCGGCGATGCTCGTCGCGAACCTGGTGGAAGCCGCCCTGCCGGGTGCCTTCCCAGGGTGGATGCGGGTCGAGATGGTGGCGATCGCCCTGTGGATGTCGATACTGCTCACCCTGCTCCGTCGTTCGGCACGCCGCTGATTGGTGCCTCTCGCAAACTCCCCGCTAGGAATGATGGTGTGAAAACTCCCCACCGAGAGCCTCACCCCCATCCGCGCACTCGTCAGCGCCTCAGCGAGGAGGTACGTCGGACACAGATCATCAAGGCCACCATCGCGGTGGTTGCCGAACTCGGCTACGAGGGTGCCTCCCTGGCCCGGATCGCTGAGCGGGCGGACGTTTCCAAAGGCTTGATCTCGCACTACTTCACAGACAAGGATCGCCTCATGGAAACGGTTGCCAGGACCACTCTGGCGACCCTCAGGCAGACCATTGCCGACTCTCTCGTCCTGACCGACCCGGTTCCCGAGGTCATCCGTGCCGCGATTCGCCGTGTGGCCCGCTTGGGCGCAACGCACCAAGCCGAGCTGACCACGATGCGACAAATCAGCACCAACCTGCGTGAGGCCGACGGGACCCTACGGCTCGGCCTCACCGACTACGAGGAGACCTACCAAGGCCAGGAAGCCCTGTTCCGTCGCGGTCAGGAAGAGGGCAGCCTCCGCGACTTCGACACTCGGGTCATGTCGGTCACCTACCAGGGCGCCATCGACACGATGGTCACCTACCTCCATGAGCATCCCGAGGTCGATGCCCACCTCTACGCGGATGCACTCGCTGACCTCATCGTCGCTGCTATCAGGCGCTGCTGAAGAGATGCCACGGAACTGAGTGCGTTGTGGCAAAGGGAGTCCGTGTTCGATGAGTAGGGGCTTCTTCGTGTGCGGGGCATGATCGCGGAGGGGTGGGGGGAGTCAGCGGGCGGCTTGTTGTTGATCGAGGGGGGCGCGATGCCGTCGGTGCTGGGGTTGATGGAACGGCGTGAGGCGCGGGCGAGGCAGGATCTGGAGTCTTGGACGGAGGTTCTGGATCAGGCTCAGGCGGAGGTCGATGCCGCGCGGGAGCGAGTCGAGCGGGCTCGGGTGGGGCGTGAGGAGCTCGCGTCGGTGCTGGCTGAGGAGAACGCGGTTGATACGCCGGTTTCCGTGCCTTCGGGTGGTGGTGTCGGC
>NZ_JACEGK010000447.1:0-6692 GCF_056859195.1 Streptomyces sp. NH27 | reverse complement strand
ACTGTTGCCCCCGCCAGGACCGGCCACGGCGAACCCGGTGGATCTGCTGGACGCCTATGCGTACCCCCCGCGGGAGGCGGGCCCGTATCTGCGGGCCAACATGGTCTCCTCGCTGGACGGCGCCGCGACCCACGAGGGCACCTCCACCCTGCTCTCCTCCCCCGCCGACATGCGGATCTTCGGCACCCTGCGCGCCCTGGCCGACGCGGTCGTGGTCGGCGCGGAGACGGTCCGCCGGGAGGGATACCGCCCGGGAAAGGCCCGCCCGTCGTTCGCCGAGCGCCGCGCGGCGGACGGCCAGACACCGGCCCCGGCCATCGCCGTGGTCAGCCGGCGGCTCGACCTGGACTTCTCGGCACCGCTGTTCACGGCCGCGACGACACCGACTCTGGTACTGACGGGCGCGGGCGCGGACCGCAAGGCGCTGGCCGCGGCCGACGCGGCGGGGGCGCGGGTGGTGATCGCCGGCGACGGCGACGGCGTGGACCCGGTGCGCGCGGTGCGCGAGCTGGCCGCGCTGGGCCTGTCGCGGCTGCTGCACGAGGGCGGCCCGCGGGTGCTCGCGCAGTTCACGGCGGCCGGGGTGGTGGACGAGCTGTGCCTGACTGTGGCGCCGTTCGCCGTCGGCGGGGACGCGCCGCGGATCATGAACGGGCCCGGGGTCCCCGGTCCGGCCCGCTTCGTACCGGTGTCGGTTCTGGCGGAGGACGGCTTCCTGTTCACCCGCTACGTCAAGCAGACGGAGGCGCAGGTCACGGCATAAGGCACTCTCCCGGGGGACGCGCGGCGGAAAAAAGCGGATTCATTCGTTCCGCTTCGCGTACCGCGGGGACAATGGAAACGGCGCCCGGTGAAGATCGGGGCCTCGTTCGCGAGAGGGAAGGACGGGTCCGTGTTCACGACCGTACTCATGATCGAGAAGCCGCTCGCCGCGGCCGATGTGGAGCTGGTCACCACGCTCCACGGCGACGAGCAGGTCTCCTTTGTCGTACTCATGCAGCCCCGCGGCGACCAGGACCGCCTGCTGCGCGCCGTGGACGACGTGGCGCTCGGCTACCTCGACGACGCCGCCCGGGAGAACGAGGTGCCGGAGGGCCAGGACGCCTTTCCGCCCGCCGAGCGCTCCCTCGCGCACTCCCTGGAGGCGCTGCGGTCCGCCGGCGTGCCGGCCGAGGGCGAGGTGGTGGAGAGCCATCCGCTGGACAAGCTGAAGGCCGTGGTGGAGCAGACCGGGGCCGACGAGGTGGTGGTGCTGACCGCGCCGCACTTCGTGGAGGAGTTCTTCCACCGCGACTGGACCTCGCGGGCCCGGCACAAGGTGGGCGTGCCCGTACTGAAACTGTTCGCGCAGCACGACTGAGCCGGCGGCATGCCCGTCAAGGGAAACGGCGGCACGCCCGTCGGGAAAGCAACCCCGTACTAGTGCCACAATCGGGGCTTCGGAACATGGATGAACCACCCTCTGGAGACCCGCGCATGAGCCCGTCCGGCCCGCCCGTACCCCCCGACCTGGACCGACCGCACTTCATCGGCATCGGCGGCGCCGGGATGTCGGGGATCGCGAAGATCCTCGCCCAGCGGGGGGCGCAGGTGGCCGGCAGCGACTCGAAGGACTCCGGGACCGCGCAGGCGCTGCGGGCGCTGGGTGCCACCGTGCACATCGGCCACGACGCGGCGCACCTCGCACCGGACGCGTCGGCCGTGGTCGTGTCCAGCGCGATCCGCGCGGAGAACCCGGAGCTGGTCGCGGCCCGCGAGCGCGGCCTGCCCGTGGTGCACCGCAGCGACGCGCTGGCCGCGCTGATGGAAGGCACCGTCCCGATCGCGGTGGCGGGCACGCACGGCAAGACCACCACCACCTCGATGCTGGCGGTGGCGCTGACCTCGCTGGGCCTGGAGCCGTCGTACGCGATCGGCGGCGACCTGGACGTGCCGGGGTCCAACGCGCGCCACGGCGGCGGCGAGATCTTCGTCGCCGAGGCCGACGAGTCCGACCGCAGCTTCCACCGGTACGCCCCACAGGTCGCAATAGTGCTCAACGTCGAGTTGGACCACCACGCCAACTACGCCTCCCTGGAGGAGGTGTACGAGTCCTTCGAGGAGTTCGTCGGCAAGGTGCGGCCCGGCGGCACCCTGGTGGTCTCCGCCGACCAGGCCGGCGCGGTCGAGCTGACCGCCCGGGTCCGGGACATCGGCGGTCTGAACGTGGTGACCGTCGGCGAGACCGAGGGCGCCGACGTGCGGATCACCCGGATCAACCCGCGCGGGCTGACCAGCGAGGTCAGCGTCATGCTCGACGGCCGCATGCTCACCTTCACGGTGTCCGTGCCCGGCAGTCACTACGCGCACAACGCGGTCGCGGCCCTCGCCGCGGGCATCGCGGCCGGCGCCCCCGCCCGCAATCTGGCGTCCGCGCTGGCGAAGTACACCGGCGTCAAGCGCCGCCTCCAGCTCAAGGGCGAGGCCGCGGGCGTGCAGGTGATCGACTCCTACGCGCACCACCCGACGGAGATGGCCGCCGACCTGACCGCGATCCGGCAGGCCACCGGTGCCGGCTCCGCGCAGGACGGCGGTTCGGCGGCCGACGGCGGCCGGGTGCTGGTGGTCTTCCAGCCGCACCTGTTCAGCCGTACGAAGGAACTGGGCACCGAGATGGGCGGCGCGCTGGCACTGGCGGACGCCTCGCTGGTGCTGGACATCTACCCGGCCCGCGAGGACCCGATCCCCGGCATCACCAGCGACCTGATCGTGACGGCGGCCCGGACGGCGGGCGCGGACGTGACCGCCGTGCCCGACCGGGACGCGGCCGTGGAGCTGGTGGCGGGAATGGCGAAGCCCGGTGATCTCGTTCTCACCATGGGGGCGGGTGACGTAACGGATCTCGGTCCCCTGATTCTCGCCCGGCTCGCCGACTGAGGCCGTCCGAGGCCGACTGAGGAGGTTCGCATGTCGCAGGATGCGCGCAAGTACCAGGTCGACAAGACCGACGAACAGTGGCGCGCCGAGCTGTCCCCGCAGGAGTACGCGGTGCTGCGCCAGGCCGGCACCGAGCGCCCGTTCGCCGGTGAGTACACCGACACCAAGACCGAGGGCGTCTACTCCTGCCGGGCCTGCGGCGCGGAGTTGTTCCGGTCGGACACGAAGTTCGAGTCGCACTGCGGCTGGCCGTCCTTCTACGACCCGGCCGGCTCCGACGCGGTGGAGCTGATCGAGGACCGCTCGATGGGCATGGTGCGGGTCGAGGTGCGCTGCGCGAACTGCGGCTCGCACCTGGGCCACGTCTTCGAGGGCGAGGGCTACCCGACGCCCACCGACCAGCGTTACTGCATCAACTCGATCTCGTTGCGGCTGGCCCCCGCCGAGAGCTGACCGCGCCCCCGCCGGCAGGCCCCCCGTGACGGCCTGATCCGCTCCCTCCCGCACCCCCGGGTCGTAAGGTGATCGGCAACACACCGAACCGGGGGGATGGGCCGTGGACGACAGCACCGAGAGCACCGGAGCCGACCGCGGAACCGGAACCGGGGCCGGGATCGAGGCCGGCGGAGCGGCCGATCGTTATGACGTCCTGGTCGTCGGCGGTAGCGGCATCGACACCATCGTCCGGGTCGACGAGCTGAAGATCCCCGGCAGCGACTCGGTGTCGGTGCCGCCGGTCCGTGACTACGTCGCGCACACCGGCAACGGCGTGGCGCTGGGTTTCCACGCGCTCGGCCGCCGCACCAAGTTCGTGGACTTCCTCGGCGACGACGCCCCCGGCCGGATGATCCTCGACAAGTACGCGGCGGTCGGCCTGGACTTCGACCACCTGGTGGCCCCCGCCGGCACCCCCCGCAGCGTCAACCTGGTCGACGCCGAAGGCCGCAGGTTCTCCTTCTTCGACGGCCGGCACCCCGCCGACCTGCTGATGCCGCTCTCCTTCTGCGGCCCGCACCTGGACCGGGCCCGGCATGTGTACCTGGCCCGCTCGCACGTCAACCGCGAGCTGTTCGACGCGGCCCGCCGGCGCGGTGTGCCCGTGTCGACCGACCTGCACACCTGGGACGGCGCGGACCCGTCGGCCCACCCGTGGGCGTACGGCGCCGACTACGTGTTCATGAGCGCCGCCACCGTCAAGGAGGGGGTGGCCGACGTGCTGCGCGACATCGTCGCCCGCGGCCGGGCCCGGCTGGCGGTGGCCACCGACGGCGCCGACGGTTCGTACATCCTGGACCGCGCCCGGCCCGACCTGGTCCGGCACTTCCCGGCGGTCCGCCCCGAACTGCCGGTGGTGGACAGCAACGGCGCGGGCGACGCGTATGTCACCGCCTTCCTGCACACGCTCTTCGACGGCGGCGACCTCGACCAGTGCGCGCTGGCCGGTTCGGTCTCGGGGGCGTTCGCCTGCGGGCACCACGGCACCCACGAGGCGCAGATCGGCGCCGACGAACTGGCCGCGAGCTGCCTGCGCGCACGCGCGTCCGGGGCGGTGGACGGCACGGCTGCGGCGGGCGGTACGGCCCCCGCGGGCGACGCGGCCGTCAGCGGGTGAGCGTGCCGGCGCCGATGGTGCCCGGCGACCGCGCGGGGAGCTTGCCGACGCCGACACAGAGCCGCAGTTGCTTCAGTGACTTACGGCAGGAACTCGACAGCATGACGCACGTTTCACGCAACCGCCTTCATCGGCACGTGACTTCACGCCCGCGCGGCCCCGAGCCGGGCCACCGCCCGCACCGACACCCACAGCGCGAGAGCCGCCGCGCAGATCGACGCGGCGAGCGCGACCACCGGGTAGTGCACCGCGCCCGACTGCGACCCGTGCACCAGGGACGTCACGGCGGCCTGCGCGGGCGAACCGGTGGTCAGCAGCACCGCTCCCGCGCCGAAGACGGTGACCAGCACCGACCAGCCCGCCCCCGGTAGCAGCGGCGAGTTGGTCAGCGCGCCGACCGCCGTACCGAGCAGCACGGAGACCGCCGCGGCCATCAGCCCGGCCAGCAGCGCCGGCCCGATCGGGATGTCCGCCCGCATGTCGTCGGTGTGCGCCCCGCTGACCGCGGTGACCACCACCGTGCCGGCCAGCCCGATCAGCCCGGACGCCCCCAACGCGGCCAGCAGCGCGCCGAGATGGGCCCGGTCCGGCCCCACCGCCGAGGCCGTGCAGGCCCGTGCGGCCGCGGGCTCGCCCGTCGCGCACACCCGCACCAGCCAGGCGGCGACCGGCAGCAGCAGCGCGGCCGCGTACCCCAGCGAGCCGAGCAGCGCCTCGCCGCCCGCGACGCCGATCGCCATCACGGCGCCGTAGAAGATCAGCGGCGGCAGCCAGCGGTGCGAACGCATCAGCAGGTCGGCCTGGTAGGCGACCACCGCGCCGAGCCGGCGGTACGGACCGACCGGTTGTGGTGTGTCACCCGCCGCCGGCACGGTCGCCGCGGGTACGGTCGCCGCGCGGACACGGGGCCGCGGCACGCCCCCACCCCGGCCGCGTACGGCCTCGATGTGCCAGGGTGGTTCGGCGCCGAGCAGGGCCCGCAGCGCGCCGTCCGACGCCGCCGCCGGCAACTCCACGCCGATCCGCCCCTCGCCCTTCCGCCACGGCCCGAACGGCCTTACCGCGGGCGGCACTTCACCGCTCCCGGCGGCCTCGATGACGACGCGGTCCCCGGCGGGCGGGACGGTGCCGCCGTCCGGCGCGGGACGATCCGCGGCCCCCTCGGGGTCCGGCTGGTACGAAGGCCGGTACGGGCTTTGCGCGGTGGCGTCCCGGACCGCACCGCCCGCCGCCACCGCGTACACCGCGGTCGCCTCCCCCGCCAGGCGGCGCGGGTCGTGGTCGACGTAGAAGACGGTCGCTCCCGCGCCGACCCGTTCGCGCACCACGTCGTCGAGCACCGCGCGGGCGGCCGTGTCGAGACCGGTCCACGCCTCGTCGAGGACGAGCAACTCCGGGTCGGCGAGCAGCGCCTGGGCGACGGCGACCTTCTGGCTGGTGCCCTTGGACAGCTCGTCGAGCGGGGTGCCGGCGTAGCCGGCTATACCGAAGCGCTCCAGCCAGTGCAGGGCACGGGCGCGGGCGGTTGCCGTCGGCAGGCCGCGGATCGCACCGAGGTGGCTGAGGTAGCGCAGCACCGGGAACGGCAGCGCCGCCGGGAACCGCTCGGGCACGTACGCGGTGCCGGCTGCGGGCCGCCCGACCAGGCGCCCGGCGGTCGGCCGGTCCACGCCCGCGACGATCCTCAACAGGGTGGACTTCCCGCTGCCGTTGACGCCCTCGACCCGCACCAGCGAGCCGGCCGGCACCTCCAGCGTCACATCCCGCAGTGCCCAGGGACCGCGCACCCCGTAACGCCGCCCGACCTCTTCGAGCCGCAGCCCGTTCGCGTTGAGCATGCCTCATCCTGACCCGCCCCGCGGGGAACGCACCATTCCGGTGGGAGACTGGCTCGGTGAGCAGCCCCTTCCAGCACGATGCGGACGACCGCGACGCCGCGCCCCAGTACGTCCTGCCCCTGGTGGTCCGGATCGAGCGCGAGGCGCCGCCGGCCCGCACCGACGCCCTGCAGACCGCGGCCCGGGCCGTCCTGACCCTGCTGTCCGACGAGCGGGCGACCGACGAGGACGGCGAGTGGACGCAGTTGGTCCACGCCTGGCAGGACGCCCGTATCCGCAAGGTCGTACGGCGCGCCCGCCGCGCCGAATGGCACCGGGCCGAGGCG
>NZ_JACEGK010000446.1:0-6710 GCF_056859195.1 Streptomyces sp. NH27 | reverse complement strand
GTGTCGGCGGTACCGATCTGCTCGATGGTTTCGACGTCCATGCGGGCTGGGGTGCCGAGCGCGGCGCCGCAGCTCTCCGGGCGCGGGGGAGTGGCGGCGCGTTGGGCGACCAGGACCCGCCAGGCGCGGCCGTCGGTGTGGTGGACGTGTACGGTCCAGGCGGTGCGTGCGTCGGGGCCGGGTCCGGACGCGGGTTCCGGCTCGACGGGATCGGTGCCGCGCACCGCCAGTGCGGCCGCGCGGTCCTCGTCGATCAGGGCGCGGACCGCCAACTCGGCTGCCTGGCCGGGCCTGGACCAGGTGGAGCGGCCGCGGCAGCCTTCGAGGGTGACCCGGCCGGAGCGTGCGGCGGTGAGGGCGTCCTTGGCGGTGGCGGCGTCGAGGCGTCCGTAGGAGTAGCCGTGCGGGAGGACCAGCATGGTCGGGGCGAAGCGGTGGCCGCCGAGGTGCGTGGTCTCCCAGACGTCGAGGCTGCCGTCGCCGGCGAGTTCGGCCGCGAGCGGGCGGCCGTGCAGGGCGCAGCAGCGGTCGCGGGTGCCGTTGGTGCAGACGAGGGCGATTGGCGGGCCGTCGGAGCGGGTACCGAAGCCGGCGGGGAGGCAGCCGGGGAGGCCGGCGTCGAGGGCCGGGAAGTCCAGGGCGGCCAGTTCGGCGGGATCGGCGAGTTCCGCGGTACGAATCCATGAGCGGTCGGGCGCGGTGTGGGCGGCGATGATGTGGCGGCGGTGCGGCTGGTGGGTGTCGGCGTGCCGGTCTGGGCGGCGGATGAGGCCGAGCCGGACGCCGGTGCCGTTGGTGAGGCGTTCCAGTTCACGGCCGAGCGCCGGGTCGAGATGGCTCGATCCGAGGGCCTTGGCCCCCCACGGACCCGGCTGCTCGATCAGCAGCCAGGTGCGTGCGGTCGCCGCAGTGGCGGCCACCGGTTCGGCGAGTTCGATCGAGGCACGCGTACAAAGGCTCACCCCGCCGAGCCTAGTGCGCCCGGCGGGGCGGGCCCGCACGCGGACCGCCGTACCGCCGTACCGCCATACCGCTGGCCGTACCCGTGCCCGTACCCATGTCTGTGCCCGTGCCCGGGGCCGAAAGGGGGCCCGGGCACGGGACTTCGGTTACGCCGGGCCCGCGATCGCTGTGACCGGCTTCGCCAGCGGGACACCGGAGCCGTCGCGGCGCGGGTCCTTCGGCGGGAGCTCGGCGGGTGCGCCCGTCGAAGTGGCCGCGCGGGCGGGGGCGGGGCCGGCCCAGGCGAGCGACAGCCCGGTCTCACCGCGCAGGAAGCGCTGGCAGCGCACCCCGCCGGTGGCCCGTCCCTTGCGCGGGTACTGGTCGAACGGCGTCAGTTTCGCGGTGCCCTCGCCGGCTCCGTCGAGGGTGCCCTCGGAGCGGGCCACGGTGAAGACCACCGCGTCCGCGGCCGGGTCCACCGCGGTGAAGGAGATCACCTGGGCACCGTCGCCGAGCTTGATGCCCGCCATGCCGCCGGCCGGGCGCCCCTGCGGACGGACCTGGGCGGCCGGATAGCGCAGCAGTTGGGCGTCGTCGGTGATGAAGACCAGGTCCTCGTCGCCGGTGCGCAACTCCACCGCGCCCACGATCGCGTCGCCCTCCTTGAGGGTGATGACCTCCAGGTCGTCCTTGTTCGACGGGTAGTCCGGCACGACCCGTTTGACCACGCCCTGCGCGGTGCCGAGCGCCAGTCCGGGCGAGGATTCGTCGAGCGTGGTCAGGCACAGCGCCTGCTCACCGTCGTCGAGCGCCAGGAACTCCGTCAGCGGCGCGCCGCCGGCGAGCGACGGTGCGCTCGCGGTGTCCGGCAGCATCGGCAGGTCGATGACGGTCACCCGCAGCAGCCGCCCGGTCGAGGTCACCACGCCGATGTCGGAGCGGGCGGTGGTCGGCACCGCCGACAGGATGACGTCGTGCTTGGCCCGCTTGCCCGACCCGTCGCCGAGCGGCTCGCCCATCCCGGTGCGGGCCAGCAGCCCGGTCGAGGAGAGCAGCACCCGGCACGGGTCGTCGGCGACCTCCAGGGGCACCGCGGCGGCCGGCGCGCCCGCCGACTCCAGCAGTACAGTGCGCCGTTCGGTGCCGTACTTCTTCGCGACCGCGGCCAACTCGGCAGAAACCAGCTTGCGCAGTTCCGCGTCCGATTCGAGGATGCGGGTCAGCTCGGCGATCTCCTCGTTGAGCCGGTCGCGTTCGGCCTCCAGCTCGATCCGGTCGAAGCGGGTCAGGCGGCGCAGCGGGGTGTCGAGGATGTACTGGGTCTGGATGTCGGACAGGCCGAACCGGTCCATCAGCCGTTCCTTGGCCTGCGCCGCGTTCTCGCTGGACCGGATGATGGCGATGACCTCGTCGATGTCGACGAGGGCCACCAGCAGGCCGTCCACCAGGTGCAGCCGGTTGCGGCGCTTGGTGCGCCGGAACTCGCAGCGTCGCCGCACCACCGTGAAGCGGTGGTCGACGTAGACCTCCAGCAGCTCCTTGAGTCCGAGGGTGAGCGGCTGGCCGTCCACCAGGGCCACGTTGTTGATGCCGAAGGAGTCCTCCATCGGCGTCAGCTTGTAGAGCTGTTCGAGCACGGCCTCGGGGTTGAAGCCGTTCTTGATCTCGATGACCAGCCGCAGGCCGTGCTCGCGGTCGGTGAGGTCCTTGACGTCGGCGATGCCCTGCAGCTTCTTCGCGTTGACCATGTCCTTGATCTTGGCGATGACCTTCTCGGGCCCGACGGTGAAGGGCAGTTCGGTGACGACCAGGCCCTTGCGGCGCGGGGTGACGTCCTCCACCGCCACGGTGGCACGGATCTTGAAGGTGCCGCGGCCGTTCTCGTACGCGTCGCGGATGCCGGACAGTCCGATGATCCGGCCGCCGGTGGGCAGGTCCGGCCCGGGGACGTGGCGCATCAGCGCGTCGAGGTCCGCGTTCGGGTACCGGATCAGGTGCCGGGCGGCGGAGACGACCTCGCCCAGGTTGTGCGGCGCCATGTTCGTGGCCATGCCGACCGCGATTCCGGACGAGCCGTTGACCAGCAGGTTCGGGTAGGCGGCCGGCAGGACGTCTGGTTCCTGCTCCTGGCCGTCGTAGTTGGGCGCGAAGTCGACGGTGTCCTCGTCGATCGACTCGACCATGAGCTGGGCCGGGCCCGACATGCGCGCCTCGGTGTAGCGCATCGCGGCCGGCATGTCGTCCAGCGAGCCGAAGTTGCCGTGCCCGTCGACCAGCGGCAGCCGCTGCGAGAAGGGCTGCGCCATCCGGACCATCGCGTCGTAGATCGACGCGTCGCCGTGCGGGTGCAGCTTGCCCATCACCTCGCCGACCACGCGGGCGCACTTGACGAAGCCGCGGTCGGGGCGCAGGCCCATCTCGTTCATCTGGTAGACGATGCGGCGGTGCACCGGCTTCATGCCGTCACGGGCGTCGGGCAGCGCGCGGGCGTAGATCACCGAGTAGGCGTACTCAAGGTAGGAGCCCTTCATCTCGTCCACGACGTCGATGTCGAGGATGCGCTCCTCGAAGTCGTCGTCCGGGGGCGGGCTCTTCGTCGTGCGGCGGGCCATCTCGGCGGCGCTCCTTTGCCTTGCGTGGTGCCTTGGGGTGTGTTGCGTGTGCCTTGCATGCTGCTGCGGTGCGGTGCTGCGGTGCTGCGGTGCTGCGGTGCTGCGGTTTGTCGGTCGTCTGCGTGCTGCTCGGTCGTACGTCGGTGTCGTGCGTCTGCCTGCTCCGTCAAGCGTCTGCCCGCGTGCCTCGCTGTCGTGCACGGGCGGCGGGCATACGCCGCGATGCGGCGCGGTCCATTGTGGACTGCGGCACCGACAACGCGGACCGCGACCCGGCACGAGCGCGTTCCGAGCGGGAACTTCGCGCGGCACGGGCACGCTTGCCTAGAGTGGCAGCACTCTACGCAGTCACGCAGCAGCGACCGGAAGGACAGCTTGCCCATGGGTCACACGGCCACGCCGGAGGCACACTCCAGCGGCCTGACAGCCACCGAACACCGCCTGGCGAACGGACTGCGAGTGGTGCTCTCCGAGGACCACCTCACCCCGGTCGCCGCGGTCTGCCTCTGGTACGACGTCGGTTCGCGCCATGAGGTTGAGGGCCGTACCGGTCTCGCCCACCTCTTCGAGCACCTGATGTTCCAGGGTTCCTCCAGCGTCAAGGGCAACGGGCACTTCGAACTCGTCCAGGGCGCGGGCGGTTCGCTCAACGGAACCACCAGCTTCGAGCGCACCAACTACTTCGAGACGATGCCCACCCACCAGCTCGAACTCGCCCTGTGGCTGGAGGCCGACCGCATGGGCAGCCTGCTGACCGCACTGGACCAGGAGAGCCTGGACAACCAGCGGGACGTGGTGAAGAACGAGCGCCGCCAGCGGTACGACAATGTGCCCTACGGCACTGCCTTCGAACGGCTGAGCGCGCTCGCCTTCCCGGCCGGCCACCCCTACCACCACACCCCGATCGGCTCGATGGCCGACCTCGACGCGGCCTCCCTGGAGGACGCCCGCGCCTTCGTCCGTACGTACTACGCGCCCGGCAACGCGGTGCTGTCCGTGGTCGGCGACATCGACCCGGAGCGGACCCTCGGCTGGATCGAGAAGTACTTCGGCACCATCCCGGCGCACAACGGCAAGCCCGCGCCGCGCGACGGCTCGCTGCCCGACGTGGTCGGCGAGAACGTCCGCGAGGTGATCGAGGAGGACGTACCCTCCCGCGCCCTGATGGCCGTCTACCGGCTGCCCCATGACGGCACCCGTGAGAGTGACGCCGCCGACCTGGCGTTGACGGTGCTGGGCGGCGGCGAGTCCTCCCGGCTGCACAACCGGCTGGTACGGCGGGACCGTTCCGCCGTCACCGCCGGGTTCGGCCTGCTGCGGCTGGCGGGGGCGCCCTCGCTCGGCTGGCTGGACATCAAGGCGTCCAGCGGCGTCGAACTGCCCGCCATCGAGGCGGCGGTGGACGAGGAGCTGGCCCGCCTCGCCGAACAGGGCCCCACCCCCGAGGAGATGGAGCGGGCGCAGGCCCAGCTGGAGCGCGAGTGGCTGGACCGGCTTGCCACGGTGGCCGGCCGCGCCGACGAACTGTGCCGGTACGCCGTCCTGTTCGGCGATCCGCAGCTCGCCCTCACCGCGGTGGAGCGGGTGCTGGACGTGACCGCCGAGGAGGTCAAGGCGGTCGCTGCGGCGCGGCTGCGCCCGGACAACCGGGCCGTCCTCGTCTACGAGCCCACCGCGGGCGCCGCCGTCGAGCAGGACGATCAGGACGAGCAGGACGAGCAGGAAGAAGGTGCCGAGGCATGAGCGACACCGCCGCCACCATGACGTTCCACCCGCAGCCGCAGGCCGGTGAGCCCAAGCCGTGGGCCTTCCCCGCGCCCGAGCGGAGCACCCTGGCCAACGGCCTGACCCTGCTCACCAGTCACCGCCCCGGCCAGCAGGTCATCGCGGTCGAGGTGCTGGTCGCGGCCCCGTTGGCCGCCGAGCCGAAGGATCTCGACGGCGTGGCCACCATCATGGCCAGGGCACTGTCGGAGGGCACCGACCAGCACTCCGCCGAGGAGTTCGCCGCCGAGCTGGAGCGCTGCGGTGCGACGCTCGACGCGCACGCGGACCACCCGGGCGTGCGGGTCTCCCTCGAAGTGCCCGCCTCTCGGCTGGACAAGGCGCTCGACCTGCTCGCCGAGGCGCTGCGGGCCCCGGCCTTCCCGGACGACGAGATCAAGCGGCTGGTCGCCAACCGGCTCGACGAGATCCCGCACGAGCTGGCCAACCCCGGCCGCCGGGCCGCGATGGCGCTGTCGAAGGAGCTGTTCCCGGCCGAGGCACGCAACTCGCGGCCCCGCCAGGGCACCGAGGAGACCGTGCGGCGGATCGACGCGGCGGCCGTGCGCGCCTTCTACGCCGCGCACGTGCGGCCGGCCACGGCCACCGCCGTGGTGGTCGGCGACCTGACCGGCATCGAGTTGCCGACCCTGCTGGAGAGCACGCTCGGACGCTGGACCGGCACCAAGGCCGAGCCGCCGGCCCGTCAGGCGATCACCGCGGACGACACCGCCCGGGTGGTGATCGTGGACCGGCCCGGCTCGGTGCAGACCCAGCTGCTGATCGGCCGCACCGGCCCGGACCGGCAGGCCCGGGTGTGGGCGGCGCAGGTGCTGGGCACCTACTGCCTCGGCGGCACCCTCACCTCCCGGTTGGACCGGGTACTGCGCGAGGAGAAGGGTTACACCTACGGGGTGCGGGCCTTCGGCCAGGTGCTGCTCTCCTCCGCCGACGGCACCGGCGCTGCGCTGCTGGCCATCAGCGGCTCGGTCGCCACCGAGGTGACCGGCCCGGCGCTGGCCGACACCTGGCGGGTGATCCGCGAGCTGGGCGAGGGCGGGCTGACCGACGCCGAGCGCGATGTCGCGGTGCAGAACCTCGTCGGGGTGGCGCCGCTGCGCTACGAGACCGCCGCCGCGGTGGCGGGCACCTTCGCCGACCAGGTCGAGCAGGAACTGCCCGACGACTTCCAGGCCGCGCTGTATGCCCGGCTCACCGAGACCGGCACGGTGGAGGCGACGGCCGCGGTGGTCAACGCCTTCCCGCTCGACCGCCTCGTGGTGGTCCTGGTCGGCGACGCGGCCGCGATCACCGAGCCGGTACGGGAACTGGGCATCGGCCCGGTGACCGTCGTCTCCTGACCCCGGCCCACCGCACCGACCGGAACCC
>NZ_JACEGK010000445.1:0-6712 GCF_056859195.1 Streptomyces sp. NH27 | reverse complement strand
GAGCAGGAGGACGACGTCGTCGGCGCGGGAGCCGCCGGCGTGGTGCAACAGGTCCGTGTAGACGCGCTCGACGGCGCCGTCGAGGTCCTGCCCGCAGCCGGCGACGAGGGAGCCGACCCGCTCGGAGAGCGGATAGAAGGTGTTGTCACGGGGGTTGCGCGCCTCGATCACACCGTCGGTGCACAGCACGAGGACATCCCCGGGCAGGAGCGGCACCCGCCAGGGCACGGGTCCGCGCCCGGGGAGAGCCGCGGCGTCGGGGGACCCGGACCCGGACGCGGACGCGGGTGCCGACTTGGGCGATGCCGATGCCGATGCCGACGTCGAGCCGATCGCCCGCGCCGAGACCATGTCGGCGAGCCCCAGCGGCACCCACGGGTCGACCGGTTCGAGCGTTTCCACGGTGCCGTCGCGGGAGACCCGCAGCGGCGCCACATGGCCGTAGTGCAGCAACTCGACGCTGTCCGGCTTGTCGAACTGGGCGAAGAGCGCGGTGATGAAGTCCCCGGTGTCGACGTGCCGCGCCACGCTCGTGTCGACCCGCGCGGCGACCGTGTCGAGCCCGCCCTCGTCGTACGCCGCCTCGCGGAACGCGCCGAGCACCACCGCCGAGGTCTGCACGGCGGCCAGCCCCTTGCCGCGGACGTCGCCGATGAGGGCGCGCACGCCGTGCGGGGTGTCCAGGACGGCGTAGAGGTCGCCGCCGATCTGGGCGGCGTCGGCCGCGGAGACGTACCGCACCGCGAGCCGGATCGCGCCGACGCGGGGCGCGGGCGGGTGCATCAGGGCGTGCTGGGCGGCCTCGGCGACGGAGGTGATCGCCGTGAACGCCTTCGCGCCGGTCTCCCGCCGCCAGGCGATGTAGATGCTGAAGACGCTGACCAGGCAGTACGCGAAGAGCTGGCCGAAGATGACGTCGTGGTCCGGGATGCGGGTCACGCCGTCGTACGGCGACAGGGCGGCCTGGATGCCGGCGCCGAGCAGGCTGATGAACAGGGTGCGCTGCCAGCTGACGGTGATCGCGGCGAGCGGGGGCGCGGCCACGATGCCGGGGGTCAGGAAGTGGTCCTTGCCCGCGAGCAGGTCGGCGATGACCACGATGACGAGAGCCGCCAGCGGCAGGGACATACCCATGCGGGAGAGATAGTCGCTCTCCAGCCGCTGTACGGCTCGAACCCAGACGTTCTTCACATGGTGTACCTATCTGGCCTTCCCGGCCGCGTCAGCCGCGCGCCTCCCACGCCACGCAGCAGCCGGTCGGGACCGGCACCGCCATGATCAGGAACGCTCCGAACAGTTCCAACGTTCCCAGCTTCACCCGCGCGTGCAACCTGATGGCGAGCGTTACCCCACCTGGGCCGGTCCGCAAACATCGCGGCGGGCCGCAAATGTCGCGGCGGCCGGAATTTCGCGGCGGGCCTCCCGGGCAGTGTTGCGTCGGGTGAAAGTTGTGCGACAGCAGGGAATCCAGGGGTGGCAGGGGCGCCGATCTGTTCTTAGGGTCTGCATGTACCTGCCACCGTGGCCGGGTACGTCAACCCGCGCTGGAGGAACCCCTGTGCGTTTCCGACTGATCGCGTCCACTGCCGTTGCCACCGCGTTCGGACTGCTGGCGATCCCGGCATCCGCGGCGAGTGCCGGCCCGGGCGCCCCGGGCATCGGCGACCCGTACTACCCGACGTACGGCAACGGTGGCTACGACGTCTCGCACTACGCGCTCGACCTCAGCTACCAGCCCAGCACCGACACGCTGTCCGGCACCACCGTCGTCACCGCGACCGCCACCCAGGGGCTGACCAGCTTCGACCTGGACTTCGCGCTGGACGTCAGCAAGGTCACCGTCAACGGGCGGCCGGCCCGCTTCGCCTTCAGCGCCGAGCAGGAGCTGGTGATCACCCCGGACCGGACCATCGCCAAGGGCCACCGCCTCACCGTCGCCGTCACCTACTCGGGCGTGCCGTCGAAGGTCCAGCGCTATGGGTTCACCTCCTGGATGCGCACCCCGGACGGCGGGGTCGCCGCCAACGAGCCGGAATCCGCGTGGTGGTGGTTCCCCAGCAACGACCACCCGGCGGACAAGGCCACCTACGACGTCAACGTCCGCGTGCCCAACGGCGACCAGGCGATCAGCAACGGCGTGCTGGTCTCGCAGCACACCAGCGGCGGCTGGACCGGCTACCACTGGGTGGAGGACAAGCCGCAGGCCACCTACCTCGCCACCCTCGCGGTCGGGCACTTCGACATCACCCACTCCCGCACCGCCACCGGCCTGCCCGTGGTCAACGCCTACAGCCCCGACCTGGACCCGGCCACCGCCGCCAACGCCAAGGCCAGCGTGGAGCGCACCGGCGAGATCGTCGACTTCCTCAGCGGCTACTTCGGGCCGTACCCGTTCGACTCGGCCGGCGGCTACGTCCCCGACGTCACGGCCGGCTTCGCGCTGGAGACCCAGACCCGGGTCTTCTACAGCCCGAAGTTCTTCACCAAGGGCCCCGACACCTCCGTGGTCGCGCACGAACTGGCCCACCAGTGGTACGGCGACAGCGTCTCCCTGGAGCGCTGGTCCGACATCTGGCTCAACGAGGGCTTCGCCGGCTACGCCGAGTGGTTGTGGGCCGAGCACGAGCACACCGGCACCCCGCAGGCACTCGCACAGCAGGTGTACGACGCCCACCCGGCCGGCGACGCGTTCTGGACCGTCAAGCCCGGCGACCCGGGCGCGGCGAACCAGTTCGACGACGCCGTCTACGACCGCGGCGCCGTAGCCATCCAGGCGCTGCGCGACACCGTCGGCGACACCGCGTTCCTGAAGCTGCTCAAGACGTGGCCGACCCTGCACCGCTACGGCAACGGCACCATCGCCGAGTTCGAAGCGCTCGCCGAGCACCTGTCGGGCCAGGACCTGAGCGCCTTCTTCAGTACCTGGCTGTACACCGCGGCCAAGCCCGCGGTCTTCCCGGCCGCGCCCGCCGCGAGCCGGTCCGCCGCGAACTGACCCGACGCCGTAAGGCACCATGGACCGCGGGCGGGGCCAAGACCCCGCCCGCGGAACGGCCGTAGGGAGGGAGCGCGGTGAGCGCAGGGGAAGCCGGGCCCGGGGAGAAGCAGCCGGAGGCGCGGCCTGGGTCGCGGGCGGAGCTGCGGGCGGACTGCGGGAACTGCTTCGGCCTGTGCTGCGTGGCCCTCGCCTTCACCCGCTCCGCGGACTTCGCGGTCGACAAGGACTCCGGCGAGCCGTGCCGGCACCTCGATGACGGTCACCGCTGCGGCATCCACACCCGGTTGCGGGCCGACGGCTATCGCGGCTGCACGGTCTACGACTGCTTCGGCGCCGGCCAGCGGGTGTCCCAGGTCACCTTCGGCGGCCGGGACTGGCGTAGCGCTCCGGACAGCGGCCGGGCGATGTTCGCCGCGCTGCCGCGGATGCGCCAGCTGCACGAACTGCTCGCCTACCTCACCGAGGTCCGCGACCGGCCGGCCGCCGCCGAACTGCACCCGGCCGCCGACCGCGAACTGGCCCGGGTGCGGGCGCTGACCGGGCTCGGCCCGGACGAGCTGGCCGCCCTCGACCTCGACGCCGAGCGGGCCGCGGTCAACCCGCTGCTGCTGCGGGCGGGCGAGCTGGTCAGGGCCCAGGCACCCGGCCGCCGCCGTACCGACCGGCGCGGCGCGGACCTCGTCGGCGCCCGGCTGCGCGGCGCGGACCTGCGGGGCACCGACTTCCGCGGCGCCTGCCTGATCGCGGCCGACCTGCGCGGCGCCGACCTGCGGCTGGCCGACCTGATCGGCGCGGACCTACGGGACGCGGATCTGCGCGGCGCGGACCTGACCGGGGCGGTCTTCCTCACCCAGTCCCAGGTGAACGCGGCGCGCGGCGACGCCCGTACCCGTATCGCGCCGGTCCTGGACCGGCCGGCGCACTGGAGCTGAGGCCCAGCCCGGGACCGCGGGCGGGACGGAAGACGGCCGGGCGGACCGCGCGGCGGACCGCGCGGCGGACTGCGGGGCAGACCGCGGGGAAGGACCGTACGACCGTATGACGGCATGAAAAGGCCCCCCGCTTTCGCGAGGGGCCTCATCTCAGGTGCGCCGCCAGGGACTCGAACCCCGGACCCGCTGATTAAGAGTCAGCTGCTCTAACCAACTGAGCTAGCGGCGCCTGCTGACATCGCAGAGCTTACCGCATGGCGGGGCCGCGGAGAAAATCAGATGCTCATGCTCAGCAGCACCGGGGCGGCCCGCTCGTGCAGGGTGTCCACGGCCGGCCGCAGCCGGTGTGCCTGGGCGTACGGCATGGACAGCGCGAGGCACGCGACGGTGCTGCCGATGGTGACCGGGATCGCCGCGCAGACCGTGCCGACGGCGTACTCCTGCAGGTCGAGGGTGGGGACGCTGGCGGGCTGCCGCTCCAGTTTGGTGAGCAGCACCCGGTCGTCGATCTCGGTGCGGGAGGTGAACCGGGCAGGGCGGTGCCGGGACAGGTGCTCGCGGCGGCCGTTGTGGTCGAGCTGGGCGAGCAGGCACTTGCCGACCGCGCTGGCGTGGGCGGAGGAGCGGAAGTCGACCCACTCGTTGACCTTCGGCGCGTTCGGGCCGTCGGCGAAGTCGATGATCCGCACCTCGCCGTCGTCGTACCGGCTGAAGTAGACGGCGGCGTCGACCTCGTCGCGCAGCTGGGCCAGGATCTCCTTGAGCTTCTCGGCGAGCGCGATATCGCGGTTGGCGGCGCCGAGCAGCACCATGGACTCACCGACCACGTAGCCGCCGCCGGGCAGGAAACCGAGGTAGCGTTCCCTGCGCAGCATGGAGAGCAACTGGCTGAGATAGCTCAGCGGTACGCCGATCTCGCGGGCGAGTTGTTCGGCGGTGATGCCGTCACGATGCGTGTTCACTGACTCCAGCACGCGCAGTGCGTACTGGACCGCGTACATCCCCGGTCCAACCTGTCGGTGCTCCAGCGCCACGGTGACCCCCTGCAAGGTAAGACCGTCTGCGTGCCTGGTCCCACCACTGGTCGTGGGTCAGTGTCAAGGGCTGACCCGCAGTAGGACCGATCTCAACGATAGCGCCAATGGGCTTTCCGGCAGAGGTGGTTGAAGAGCATTCCAACCGCTCACAGCCGTATATGCAGGAAGAGGGCACACTGGCATATGACATGGTCATTGCCCTCTTCAAGACGATCTGCAAATGCTGTTTCCGCGGGATGTTCCGGGAGCACACGGAGGCGGGAATAAGGCGGACGCGCGCTCCGGTTGCACCCAGCGGACGTTCTGCGCCCGTACAGCATTGCCCCGGCGGGCCGGACCCGGTCCGAGGGGCACCACGATCGACGACCAAGGAGGCGCCCGCCGTGGCCGACGCAAGCCTGCCCGACCCGGGACGCGGTATCCGGGGGACGGTCCGCGGGAGCGCACCGGTGCCCCTGTCCGTGCTGGATCTGGCCACCGTCGGCAGCGGCTTCACCGCCACCGACGCGCTGCGCACCAGCGTGGAGATCGCCCGGGTCGCCGAGACCCGCGGCTACCACCGGATGTGGGTCGCCGAGCACCACTCGATGCCCGGCGTGGCCAGTTCCTCGCCCGCGGTGATCCTCGCCCACCTCGCCGCCCACACCGGCACCCTGCGGCTCGGCTCGGGCGGCGTCATGCTGCCCAACCACGCGCCCCTGGTGATCGCCGAGCAGTTCGGCACCCTGGAGGCGCTCGCGCCCGGCCGGATCGACCTGGGCCTGGGCCGCGCCCCCGGCACCGACGGCGCCACCGCCGCCGCACTGCGCCGCACCGAGGCCCTGCACGAGGGCGCCGACGACTTCCCCCGCCAGCTCGCCGAGCTGACCCGCTTCCTGGACGACGGCTTCCCCGACGGCCACCGCTTCGCGCGCATCCACGCCATCCCCGGTCCGGTGCAGGGCAGTTCGCCCGGCGGGGTGCAGTCCCCGGCCCGGCCGAGCGTGTGGCTGCTGGGCTCCTCCGGCTTCAGCGCGCAGCTGGCCGGCGCGCTCGGGCTGCCGTTCTCCTTCGCGCACCACTTCTCCGCCGCCAACACGCTGCCCGCACTGGCCCTGTACCGCGAGTCGTTCCGCCCCTCCGACGTCCTGGACCGCCCCTACGCCTCGATCGGCGTGGCCGCGCTGGCCTCCGACGACCCGGAGGAGGCCCGCCGGCAGGTGCTCACCGGCGCGCTGAGCATGCTCCGGCTGCGCACCGGCCGCCCCGGTCTGGTGCCGACCCCCGACGAGGCGGCGGCGTACCAATTCAGCGCGATCGAGCGGGACTTCGTCGACTCCTGGCTCGGCAACGTGATCTACGGCGACCCGGCGACGGTCCGGGCCGGGCTCGACGAACTGGTGGAGCGCACCGGCACCGACGAGTTGGTGATCACCGCCAACGCGCACACGCCGTCCGTGCGGCTGCGTTCGTACGAACTGATCGCGGACGCGTACGACTTCCCGAAGGATGTCGCCGCGGCCGGGTGAGCACGTCGCGGCCGGGTGAGGGTGCTACGGCCGCGTGAAGCGCTGCGGGTGCGTCGGCGCGTCGGTGCGTCGCGGTGGCCCGGGAGGACCGGCGCGGCTTTCCGAACGCGCCGTGTGCCCTTGTGTGTACGCGCCGTGGCCGCTTGTGCGTGCGAGCTGAACGGATGAGCCGTCGCCCGTCGATCCACCCGCGACCGCTCGTGTGCGCGTCGGCGCCCGGTAAAGGCTGGTTACCGA
>NZ_JACEGK010000444.1:0-6728 GCF_056859195.1 Streptomyces sp. NH27 | reverse complement strand
ACCGCGGACGGCCTGATCTGCCGCTGCGGCAACCGCGGCTGCCTGGAGACCGTCGCCAGCCCCGTCGCCATCGCCCGGCTGCTGTCGGACAGTTGGGGCCAGCAGGTAGCCGCCCGCGACCTGCCCGCGCTGATCGAGCAGCGCAACACCGGGGCGCTGCGCGCGGTCCGAGACGCCGGGGACGCGGTCGGCCGCGCGCTGTCGACCCTGGTCACCCTCCTCAACCCGCGTCTCATCGTGGTCGGCGGCGACCTGGCGGGCGCGGGCGAGGACATCCTCGAACCGATGCGGGCCGGGGTGCGGCGGCACACGCTGCCGTCGGCGGTGGAGAGCGTCGACATCGTCACCGGGGGCCTGGGCGACGGCGCGGAGGTCCGGGGCGCCGCGGGCCTGGTGTTGGCCGATGCCCCCCAACTGCTGTCCGCCGCACCGGCCGCACAGCCGGCGGAGCCCGCGTAGCGCCCCGGCCGGGCGCGCTGACGGGATCGTGGGCGACCACCCACAATGGGTGGCATGGAACCCATCATCACCGCGGCCGAACTTGCCGCGGCGCCCGCCTCGACCGCCGTACTCGACGTTCGCTACAAGATGGGCGGGCCGCCCGGGCACGGCGAGTACGCGGCGGGCCACGTCCCCGGTGCCCGGTACGTCGACCTGGAGGCCGCGCTGGCCGGGCCGCCCGGGCCGCGCGGGCGCCACCCGCTGCCCGACACCGAGGTGTTCGGCGCGGCGATGCGCGCGGCCGGTGTCGGCGCGGACACCGACGTGGTGCTCTACGACGACTGGAACGGCTGGGGCCCGGCCCGGGCGTGGTGGCTGCTGCGCTGGGCGGGCCACGAGCGGGTCAGGGTGCTGGACGGCGGGCTGGCCGGGTGGAAGGCCGCGGGGCTGCCGCTGAGCACCGAGGAACCGGCGGCGGGGGACGGGGACTTCGTGCCGCGGCCCGGCGCGCTGCCGGTGCTCGACGCGGCCGGCGCCGCCGAACTCGCCCGCCGCGGGCTGCTGCTGGACGCGCGCGCGGGGGAGCGGTACCGGGGCGAGACCGAGCCGATCGACCCGGTCGCCGGCCACATCCCGGGCGCGGTGAGCGCGCCCACGACGGAGAACGTCACCGCCGACGGCTTCTTCCGCGCCCCCGCCGAACTCGCGGCCCGCTTCAGCGCCCTGGGCGCGACGCCCGACGCCGAGGTGGGCGTCTACTGCGGCTCGGGGGTGTCCGCCGCCCACCAGATCCTCGCGCTCGCGGCCGCGGGCGTCCCTGCGGCGCTGTACGTGGGCTCCTGGAGCGAGTGGAGCGCCGACCCGTCCCGCCCGGTGGCGACCGGCGGCCAGCCGGGCTGACGCGCCGCCGGACGGACGCGTAAGCCGGACGCACGCGTAAGGGGCAGCCACCCAAGTGGCTGCCCCTTACGGCCGTCGGCTCCCGGTCGGTGTCCCGATTCCCCTTACGGGCCGGGCTGTTCCTGTCCGTGCGCAGTCGCTACTCCTGCTTCTTGCGGCGACTGCCGAAGACGATCTCGTCCCAACTGGGCACCGTGGCCCGCCGTCCCGGGCGGACGCCGTCCGCCTCGGCCTGGCGGTCGGTGGTGCCCTTCAACCGGTCGCGGTGGCCGGCCACCGCACGCGGCATCAGTACGTCGGCATAGGCCGAGCCCGCACCGGCGCTGGCCGCGGGTGCGGCCTCCTCCGGTTCCTCCTGCGGCACTTCCGCCGCCGGAGCGGCGTCCGGCGGTCCCTGCGGGGGAGCAGGCACGACCATGTCGCCGCGGAAGCTCGGCACCGCTTCGAGCAGGCTGGTGAGCGAGTCGCGCTCCTCCGGCTGCTCCTCGGCGCGTGCCTCCCGGTCCTGGCGGTCGGCCCGGTCGGGCCGCTCCGGGCGTTCCGTGCCGGGGCGGTCCAGCGGCCGGTCCCAGGGCAGCCGGGCGATCCGGGGCACGAACGGGAAGCTCGGCTCCTGACCCTGGGTCTGCGCGGTCTCGCCGATCAGCGCGCGGGCCTCGTCGTCGACCGCCTGTACCAGGCGGCGCGGCGGGTCGTAGGTCCAGCTCGCCGAGTGCGGCTCACCGGCCACCCGGTAGACCAGCAGCACCTCCCAGGTGCCGTCGTCGCGGCGCCAGGAGTCCCACAGCACGGTGTCCTTCTCCGCGCCGCGCAGCAGCAGGCGTTCGGCGACCGCCTCGCCCAACTGCGGCCCGGTGGTCTCGCCCTGGCGGCGGACCGGGGTCTTCCTGGCCCGCTCGGCCATGAAGGCCCGCTCGGCCAGCACCGGCCCCTCGAACCGCCGTACCCGCTCCACCGGGATGCCGCCGAGCTGGGCGACCTCCTCGGCCGAGGCACCCGCACGTATCCGCGCCTGGATGTCCCGGGGCCGCAGATGGCTCTCGACCTCGATCTCGATCTGGCCGAGCCGGGCCCGGTCGTTGCGTACGGCGGCGCGCAGCCGCTCGTCGATCGGGAGGGTGTACTCCGTGCTGTCGGCAGCTTTGAGCACCAGTCGGGTGCCGTCGTTGCTGACGGCCACAACCCGCAGTTCGGGCACGATTACCTCCCGGGTGGTGCCTGCCGACGTCACGTGCGTCGCTGCTCCCGTTGAACGAGTGTGGCCTGCCCGGGTGCAGCGTGCCACAACCTTGCGGAGTTACCCGGCGTGTCGGGACAACATGGTGACACGCCGTTATGGGACGGTAGTCGATTGGCCACCCAGCGTGACCAATTGTGGTACCCCGGGACGAGCGCTCCCGACTCCCCCGCACGCGTCCTTGGCGACCGGCCGGGCGCCCGGAAGCCAGGATTTGTCACGGTACTCCATTCGGGCCACCGCGGGGCGGCTGCCGCGCCGTCGAATGTCATGCGGGAGGCGGGAGTTGGGTGACCCGGCTCACAATTGCGGGCATCACGCATCACCCGAAAGAGGACGTAGCCGACGAAGTCGCCGTCGCCCGGCCGCGAAATCCGGCACCCGGCTACGAACCCAGCACCCGGCGCAGGTAGTCGTTCGCGAACAGCCGGTCGGGGTCGAGCCGGTCGCGCAAAGAGGTGAATTCGTCGAAGCGCGGGTAGGCCGCGCGCAGGTACTCCGCGTCGCGGGTGTGCACCTTGCCCCAGTGCGGCCGCCCGCCCGCCGCCGTCATGATCCGCTCGACCGCGGTGAAGTACTCCTGGTAGCGGCTGCCCCGGTACATGTGCACCGCCACGTAGGCGCTGTCCCGGCCGGACGCCGTGGACAGCGCGATGTCGTCGGCCGGCGCCACCCGCACCTCCACCGGGAAGCTGATCCGAAGGTCCGACCGTTCCACGGTGGCCTTCAACTCCCGCAGCACCGGCACCGCGGCCTCCCGCGGCAGCGCGTACTCCATCTCCACGAACCGCACCCGGCGCGGGCTGGTGAAGACCTTGTACGCGATGTCGGTGTACGTCCGGGCGGACAGCGCGCGGCTGGAGAGCTTCGCGATGCCCGGGATCGCCGACGGCGCCACCTTGCCCAGTGCGCAGGCGGCCTGGAAGACGCCGTTGGACAGCAGTTCGTCGTCGATCCAGCCGCGCACCGCGGGCACCGGGGCGGCCGGGCCCGTGCTGCGGTTGTTGCGCTTGGTGTTGCAGCCCTCGGTGTGCGGGAACCAGTAGAACTCGAAGTGCTCGTTCTCGGCGACGAGTTGGTCGAAGTCCGCCGTCACCCGGTCGAAGCTCATCGGCTCCTCCCGGGCGGAGAGCAGGAACAGCGGCTCCACCGCGAAGGTGAGGGCGCTGACCACGCCGAGCGCGCCGAGCCCGATCCGGGCGGCGGCGAACACCTCGGGGTTCTGCTCGGCCGAGCAGGTCAGCACCGATCCGTCGGCGGTGACCAGGTCGAGTGCGACGATCTGCGCGGCGATCGAGCCGGAGTCGCGGCCGGTGCCGTGCGTGCCGGTGCTGGTGGCGCCGGCCACCGTCTGCTCCATGATGTCGCCCATGTTCCGCAGCGACAGGCCCACCGCGGCCAGCGCCGCGTTGAGCTGCTTGAGCTGCACCCCGGCCTCCACGGTGACGGTGCCGGCCTCGGCGTCGATCGACCTGATCGCGGACAGCCCCTCGGGCCGCACCAGCAGCCCGTCGGTGGCCGCGGCCGCGGTGAAGGAGTGGCCGGAGCCGACCGCCTTCACCCGCAGGCCGTCCGCGGCCGCCTCCCGTATCGCCACGGCCAGTTCGTCCACCGACGCGGGCGTGGCGACCCGCCCCGGGCGCGCCGAGACGTTGCCCGCCCAGTTACGCCACACCCTCGCCTTCGCGGGTGCCGTCGTGCCGCTCGTGGCCGTGGGTGCTGCTCCGGTCCGGCTCATCGTGATCCTGCTCCTCCCGATCCGGTGCCGGCCGCAGCCGGCGATAGCCGAGGAACGCCACCGCCGCCGCGAAGGCCGCGGCGAAGGTGCACACCCAGAAGGCGGCCGAGGCACCGCGCGCGTCGATCACCCGACCGGCGAGCGCGGCACCGGCGGCGACGCCGACCGCGAGACCCGTGCTGGTCCACGTGATTCCCTCGGTCAACCGCCCCCGGGGTACCAGCTGTTCGACCAGGCCCATCGCGTTCACCATCGTGGGGGCGATGGTCAGGCCGGAGAAGAACAGCGCCAAGGCCAGGAACCACAAGTTCCCGACCAGTAGTGGCGGGATCATACTCACCGCCATCAGCGAGATGCCCAGCCGGAACCTCCCCGCGATCGTTCCGCGCGGCCGCGTCAGCCCGAACACCAGCCCGGCGACGCACGAACCGAGCGCGTATGTCGCCAACACCACGCTGGCCAGGGCCTTGTGGCCGCGCTCGTCGGCGAACGCGACCGTCACCACCTCCACCGCGCCGAACATCGCCCCGGTGCCGACGAAGACCCCGACCAGCACCGCCAGCCCGGGTGCGGCCAGTACCGACCCGCCGGCCTGGTGCGCGTCCGGGTGCGGGACGGGCTCGGTGCCGCGCAGCGCGGTCAGTGCCAGCACCCCGACGGCCAGGAACACCGCCGCCAGCAGCGGCCCGGCCTCGGCGAACCAGCCCGTGCTCAGCCCCACCGACAGGATGGGGCCCACGATGAAGACGATCTCGTCCACCACCGCCTCGACCGAGTAGGCAGTGTGCAGCTTCTCCGGGGTGTCGCGCAGGATCTCCGACCAGCGGGCCCGCACCATGGCGCCGGTGCTCGGCGTGGTCCCGGCGCCCAGCACGCACACGAAGTACGCCCAGTCCGGCGCCCCGGCCCAGACGCACGCCAGCAGCCCGGCCACCGACACCACCGAC
This sequence comes from Streptomyces sp. NH27, assembly GCF_056859195.1. Classification (NCBI taxonomy): domain Bacteria; kingdom Bacillati; phylum Actinomycetota; class Actinomycetes; order Kitasatosporales; family Streptomycetaceae; genus Streptomyces; species Streptomyces sp. NH27. Next base: position 1,465 of record NZ_JACEGK010000444.1, on the reverse strand, counting down.
ACCGCGCAGACCGGGCGCAGCACCCGCCGCTGTCCGTACCGGTCCACCATGCGGGAGATGCGCGGGCCGCTCGCGGCGGCGGACAGCGCCAGCGTGGCCGACAGCGCGCCCGCCAGGCCGTACCGCCCGGTCACCTGGGAGACCATCGTCACAATGCCGATGCCCAGCATCGACAACGGCATCCGCCCGACCAACCCGGCCACGCTGAACGCCATCGCGCCCGGGGTCCGGTAGATCGCTCGGTAGGGGCTGGTCACGTGGCGCTCCCCGGCATCGCCGCCGTCGGCACGGGGCAGGACGACATGGAGTCCCGCGTAAGGAACATGGTTGGCCAGTACAGCTTACGACCTGGTGCACGACAGGCGGTGGATCAGGGAGCGGCGTCATGGGGCTTCGGATGCAAGGCGCCGAAATGCCCGTTTCGGCGACGCCGCAGACGAAAGTCGCAGGACGTCGCGAGCCCGCCGCCTGTCGTGCACCAGGTCGTAAGGAAGGGGGCAAGTCGTTTTCCGCAGGAGCCGGGCACCGGGGGCGTCACACCGGAGTGGCAGGATCGGAGGTATGCCTGATCAGCGTGACCCGCACGCCGCGCCGGACCGACCCGACCGACCGGCTCGACCGGACACCGGCCCTTACGACGCCCTGCTGCTGCTCTCCTTCGGCGGACCCGAGGGGCCCGACGACGTGGTGCCGTTCCTGGAGAACGTCACCCGGGGCCGCGGCATCCCGCGCGAGCGGCTGAAGGAGGTCGGCAAGCACTACTTCCTGTTCGGCGGGGTCAGCCCGATCAACGCGCAGAACCGCGAGCTGCTGGACGCGCTCCGCAAGGAGTTCGCCGACCACGGCCTCGACCTGCCGCTGTACTGGGGCAACCGGAACTGGGCGCCCTACCTGACCGACACGCTGCGGGAGATCGCCGACGCCGGGCACCGCCGGGTGCTGGTGCTGGCCACCAGCGCGTACGCCTCGTACTCCGGCTGCCGCCAGTACCGGGAGAACCTGGCCGCCTCGCTCGCCGTCCTCGCCGAGGAGGGCCGCCCCGCGCTGCGGGTCGACAAGCTGCGGCACTACTTCAACCACCCCGGCTTCGTCGAACCGATGACCGACAACACCCTCGCCGCGCTCGCCGCGCTGCCCGAGGGGGTGCGCGACGGCGCGCGCCTCGCCTTCACCACGCACTCCATCCCCACCGCCGCCGCCGACACCTCCGGCCCGGTCGAGGGCCACGGCGACGGCGGCGCGTACGTCGCCCAGCACCTGGAGACGGCCCGGCTGGTCGCCGAACGGGTCCGCGCGGCCACCGGCAAGGACCGCGACTGGCAGCTCGTCTACCAGTCCCGCAGCGGCGCCCCGCACATCCCCTGGCTGGAGCCGGACATCTGCGACCACCTGGAGCGCGAGCACGCCGACGGCGCCCTCGCGGTGGTCATGGTGCCCATCGGGTTCGTCTCCGACCACATGGAGG
>NZ_JACEGK010000443.1:0-6750 GCF_056859195.1 Streptomyces sp. NH27 | reverse complement strand
CCCCCGGCCTGCTCCACGGGCCCGGGTCCGCACTGGCCTCGCCGCTGACCGAGTCCGTCGACTGGAGCGCGGTCGCCCCGGCCGCGATCCCCGCCGCACTGGCCGTACTGCTGCTGGTCGCCGACCTGTTCCTGCCGCCGCGCCGCAAGCAGTTGTTGGCCTGGGCGACCGTGGCCGGGCTCGCCCTCGCGCTGCTCTCCCTGATCCCGCTGCGGGCCGGGCACCACGCCACCTTCTGCCGTACCGACCTCACCGGCGGCGGCTGCTCGTACACCGCGGACCGCTTCGCGCTCGTGGTGCAGGTGCTGGTGCTCGGCGGGGCGCTGCTGACCGCGTTGCTGTCCGCACCCGCGGTCGAGGAGGAGCTGCCGGCCGGCGAGTTCTGGTTCCTGCTGCTGGCCTCCGCGGCCGGCGCCACCCTGCTGCCCGCCTCCCGCGACCTGGCCACGCTGATCGTCGCGCTCGAGGTCACCACGCTGCCGGCGTTCGCCCTGGTCGGACTGCGCCGCGGGGACCGGCGCAGCAGCGAGGCCGCGCTGACGTTCTTCCTCACCTCGGTGACCGCCACCGCGGTGTCGCTGCTCGGCATCAGCTTCCTGTACGCCACCACCGGCACGCTCTACCTGGACCAGATCGGCCGCACGCTCGGCCACGAGTCCGCCCAGCTGCACACCCTCGGCAAGGCCGGAGCCGCCCTGACGCTGATCGGTTTCGCCTTCAAGCTGGCCGTGGCGCCCTTCCACTTCTGGGTGCCCGACACCTACGCGGGCGCGCCGCTGCCGGTGGCCGCCTATCTGTCGGTGGTCGGCAAGGCGGCCGGCTTCTCCGGCCTCATCCTGCTCACCACGCTCGCCTTCCACGCGTACGCCGACACCTGGGGCCCGGCGATGGGCGTCCTCGCCGCGCTGACCATGACCGTCGGCAACGTCGGCGCCCTGCGGCAGCGGCCCGACGCCGAGCGCAGCGCCGTACGGCTGCTGGCCTGGTCGTCGATCGGCCAGGCCGGCTACCTGCTCGTGCCGCTCGCCGCCGAGTCCGCCGGCCGCCCGGCGGGCTACCACGTCGGCACCACCGTGGCGTACGCCCTGATGTACGCGGTGGTGAACCTCGGCGCCTTCGCCGTCGCGGCCCTGGTCAGCCGCGGTGCGCCGCGCGGCCGGCTGACGGACTACCGCGGCCTGTACGCGTCCCGGCCTGCGGCCGCCCTCGCGCTCGCGTTCTTCCTGCTCTGCCTGGCCGGGCTGCCGCCCGGGCTGATCGGCCTGTTCGCGAAGGTGGCCGTGTTCTCCACCGCCGTCGACGCCCAGCACGGCTGGCTCGCGGTGATCATGGCCGTCAACGTGGCGATCGCCCTCGTGTACTACCTGCGGTGGACGGCGCTGCTGTTCGGACGCGGGGAGAGCGGGAAGGAAGGGGACATGACCGGGACGGTGGGCACGGCGGGCGGAGCCGGCGTCGCGCCGGCCGCGCGTACACCCCTCGCCCTGACCGCCGCCATCGCGCTGGCCGCGGCGGCCGGTCTGGTGCTGTCCGGGGCGCCGCAGATCGTGCTGCGCTACGCGGAAGGGGTGCTGCTGTAAGTACGCGGCGGGCCGCCGGGCGCGGGGTGTGTCGCAGCGAAGCGCAGGTGGGACGGGGTTTCGGCGCGATTCGGGAGGTAGCGCTGTGTGTGCGCGAGGGAACCAACGGCGCCCGAGTCGCGTTGACCAGTCCAGGAGGTTTTCCTGAAGGGGGAGATCCCCCCGACACACACTTTGGAGGGCGCACGTGCACCGCCGGCACAACGGGCTGAAGACCGCCGTACTCCTCGGTGGCCTGTCCGCACTCATCCTGGTCATCGGCGGCCTCTTCGGCCGGACCGGGCTCATCGTGGCGCTCGTCATCGCCCTGGGCACGAACGCGTACGCGTACTGGAACAGCGACAAGCTGGCGCTGCGGGCCATGCGCGCGCGTCAGGTCAGCGAGTTCGAGGCACCCGTGATCTACCGGATCGTGCGCGAGCTCTCGACGGCCGCCCGACAGCCGATGCCGCGGCTGTACATATCGCCCACACAGGCACCGAACGCGTTCGCCACCGGCCGCAACCCGCGCAACGCGGCGGTCTGCTGCACCGAGGGCATCCTCCAGATACTCGACGAGCGCGAGCTGCGCGGAGTGCTCGGCCACGAGCTGAGCCACGTCTACAACCGGGACATCCTGATCTCCTCGGTGGCCGGCGCGCTCGCCTCCGTCATCGTCTTCCTGGCGAACTTCGCCTGGCTGATCCCGATCGGCCGCTCCGACGACGACGACGGCCCCGGCATCCTCGGCATGCTCCTGCTGATGATCCTCGGCCCGATCGCCGCCTCCGTGATCCAGCTCGCCGTCTCCCGCTCGCGGGAGTACGAGGCGGACGCCTCCGGTGCCCGTCTCACCGGTGACCCGCTTGCGCTCGCCTCCGCGCTGCGCAAGCTCGACAATGGCACCAAGCAGCGCCCCCTGGCGCCCGAACCCCGGCTGGAGACCACCAGCCACCTCATGATCGCCAACCCGTTTCGCCCGGGTGACGCCTCCAAGCTGTTCTCGACGCACCCGCCGATGGCCGAGCGCATCGCGCGCCTGGAAGAGATGGCAGGTCGTAACCAATGAAGACGATCCTCAACGTGATCTGGCTCGTGCTGTGCGGGCTGTGGATGTGCCTGGGCTACTTCCTGGCCGGGGTGATCCTGTGCATCACCATCATCGGCATCCCGTTCGGCATCGCTGCCTTCCGGATCGGCATCTATGCGCTGTGGCCGTTCGGCTACATGGCGGTCGAGCGGCGCGACGCCGGCGCCGGTTCCCTCGTCGGCAACATCCTGTGGTTGATCCTCGCCGGCTGGTGGCTGGCGCTCGGCCACATCGTCACCGGGATCGCCCTGTGCATCACGATCATCGGCATCCCGTTCGGCATCGCGAACTTCAAGCTGATTCCGCTGTCGCTGATGCCGCTGGGCAAGGAGATCGTGCCGACCGACGAGCCGTTCGCCACGCGCTGAGCGGGGCAGGTCGGGGTGAGGCGCGCGTCGTGCGACGCGCGCCTCGCGGTTTTCGGGCGCGGGGCCGGCGGGGCCGCGCAGTGAACGGACCGGTGCCTTGGCCCGTACTCTCCTAGTCCAGCTCTTACTGAGGAGATCGCGATGACCCTGCAAGTCGGCGACAAGGCACCGGACTTCACCCTCCCCGACCAGTCGGGCACATCGGTGACGCTCAGCGAGCGGCTGCAACAGAAGATCGTCGTCCTGTACTTCTACCCCAAGGACAACACCCGCGGCTGCACCGCCGAGGCGTGCAGCTTCCGCGACGGCTACGAGAACTTCACCGACGCCGGCGCCGAGGTGATCGGCATCAGCTCCGACACCGTCGAGTCGCACGAGAAGTTCGCCGGGCGGCACGAACTGCCCTTCACCCTGCTCTCCGACCGCGACCGCGCGGTCCGCAGGCAGTACGGCGCCACGACGCTCGGCGTCGTCCCCGGCCGGATCACCTTCGTCATCGACCGGGACGGCACCGTCCAGCACGCCTTCTCGTCGATGATGAACATCGGCGGCCACGTGGACGACGCGCTGGCGGTCGTGAAGCGGCTCCAGGGCGAGGGCGCGGGTGGGAGCGAGGCCGGGAACGGGGCCGGGAGCGGGGAGTAGCGAAGCGGAGGCCGGCGTGGGTGCGTTGACACCCAGCCGGCCTCTTGCCGTTCCGCTGTAGCCGCCGTAGCCGCCGTAGCCGCCGTAGCCGCCGGAGGGCGTGGCGGCAGCCGCTACCGCCGCCGCTCAGCGGTAGTTGACGAACTGGAGTGCGAAGTCCAGGTCCTTGCCCTTCAGCAGGGTCTGTACGGTCTGGAGGTCGTCACGGCTCTTGGAGCTGACCCGCAGTTCGTCGCCCTGGACCTGCGCCTTGACGCCCTTCGGGCCCTCATCACGGATGATCTTCGCGACCTTCTTGGCGTTCTCCTGGGAGATGCCCTCTTCGATCGTGGCGAAGATCTTGTACTCCTTGCCGGACAGCTGCGGCTCGCCCGCGTCCAGCGACTTCAGCGAGATCCCCCGCTTGACCAGCTTGGTCTCGAAGACGTCCAGGATCGCCTTCACGCGCTCCTCGGAGTTCGCCTCCAAAAGGATCTTCTCGCCCGACCAGGCGATCGACGCGCCGACGTTCTTGAAGTCGTAGCGCTGCGAGATCTCCTTGGCGGCCTGGTTGAGGGCGTTGTCGACCTCCTGCCGCTCGACCTTCGAGACGATGTCGAAACTGGAGTCGGCCATCTTCAGTGGGCTCCTTGACTGTGTTCATCGGTACGTCGGTTCCATCACATCCGCGACGGCCCGACCCGGCACCGCCACCGGCCCAGCCTAGCCACCCGCGCCCCCGATGCCCGGATCAATCCGGTGGCGAACCACCCCTCTGCATCAGGTATCGTTTACCCCGTCGCCACGACCCCCGGCCCCCCAGGCCGGCCCGCGGCGCATCCCATGGCGGTATGCCCGAGTGGCCAATGGGAACGGACTGTAAATCCGTCGGCTTAGCCTACCGTGGTTCGAATCCACGTGCCGCCACCTCATGTAGAGCGCCCCTGACCAGCGATTGTGCTGGGCAGGGGCCCTCTTCGTGTGCGGGCTGGGGGAGCCGTCGTGTCTCGCCGAGCCCCCTCCGTTCCGCCGTCCGTCAGCCTCTCCGGACGAGACCTGGACGGGACTACTCGGCCCGACCCGGGGACGTGTGGTCGGCTGGACCGGCGAGATGACAGCCGGCCCACCGTGTGACGGTTGCCCGCTACTTGGTGCCCCAGGTGCGGAGGATTCAGGTGGATGCGGTCCCCTCGCCCAGTAGCCGTAGCGCAAGGGAGCGCAGTTCTTCGTCGTCCTCGTAGCGGGAGTCCAGCCGTCGTGCCGAGTACGCGCATGTCTCCAGCAGATGCGTCAGCCGGGGCGGTGCGATGCCGATGGCGGCGAGGGTGCGCAGGGCGGGCAACCGCTGGTAGGCACGGTCCCGCCGCTCGGGGGTGATCGACGGTGCGGCCAACTCGATCAGAGCGGGCAGGACGGGTTCGGGATCACCGGTGATGCGCCAGTACGCGTCGGCTGCCCGGGCACGGACGCGGTCGGAGCCATCAGCCGAGCCATGGTCGAGGAACGCTGCGACGGCCGGGGCGAGCGGAGCGCCGGACCGCCCGAGGCGGCCCACTTGGGGAAGCACCGACTCAAGTGCCTTGCCGCTCAGCAGGTCTGGCAGAACGGCGACGGCCCGGTCCGTATCACCGGTGAGCAGGGCCAGGGAGACGGCGGCGACGGCGCGGAGGCCGGGGTCGCGGGTGTGGCCTGCGGCGTCGGCGAGCAGGCCGAGGGTTTCGGCGTCGGCCGCGCCGGGCGGTAGCGAGCCGAGCACTTCGGCGCATGTGCCCGGACGCTCGGTGAACGCTGCTTTGAGTTGCGGCAGCCAGGCCACGGCGAGTTCGGGGTCGAGCGCGGCGATCAGGCTTTCCACCCACGGATGCCCTACAAGGGTCGGCGGTGCGGCCAGCAGCAGGGGACGGGCCCGTTCCCGGTGATGGGTCAGGAGGGTGGCGAGCGCGGGACCGTAGTAGGTGGAGCGGAGGTCGAGTACGCGCAGGTCGCCGCAGCCGGCGAGGGCGTGCTGCGCGTAGGCGGAGGTCTCGCGGTCCGGGGAGCGGGCGGCGCTGAACAGGCAGTCGCGGGCGGGCTGTCCCAGGTCGCCGGCCTTCACCACCCAGGGTCCGAGGTACCTCAGCGTGGCTCTGCGGGAGATCTCGTTCTCGGCGTACGGCAAGGCGGCGATGAGCGCGGCGGTCGTCCGTGGTTCCTGGTCACGCCAGGTGCCGGCGACATCGTCGGCCAGCCGCGAGCCCTGCTCGTGGACGTCGCCGGCCGAGATCCACGCGTCCGCGACGTCCAGCGCGCCTTCCGGGTCCTCGGCGAGCAGATGATGGGTCGGTGGTGCGGGGTACGGGAACGGCGGCCCGTCCTCTTCGTATCGGTGCGTACCGGGTTCCGGCCCGCCGTCCGCGGCCATCACCTTCAGCAGGTCGGCCGGGTACGGCGGACGGGCCCGGGCCAGCCCGAGCAGCGCGGCATCGGCACGGACCTTGCGCGAGCGGTCCTTGAGCGCCGCGGCCTCCAACTCACGGGGCAGATCGGTGATCGGGTCGAGCCAGGTCAGCGCGGTCAACGCGTCCGCGCGGACACCGTCGTGCGGGTCATGGCGGCACAAGTCGGCGAGGGTGCCCAGGTGTTCCGGAGCGGCGGGCCGCCCGGCGGCATAGACCAGGCGGATCGCGTACTGCCGAACCTCGGGGTCCGCGTCGCCGAGGTGGACCGTGAGCGCGGGGATCTCGGCCCGCGCTGCGGCGCGGATCTCCAGGTGGAGCGGATCGGTGCTCTCCCATTCGTCGTCCTCGGCGAGGGTGGCGATCATGAAGAGCCCGAACGAGCGCTGGAAGTCCACGTGATGGGCGAGGTGTGCGAGAAACGGCACCGCGGCGAGGGTCGAGCTGTACACCGAGCCCTGGTGATTGATGGACGTGATCAGTTCTCCGACCACCTCTTCGCCGCTCGCAGTCACCGCGTCCGCTTCGGCGTACAGGGCACGCATCCAGCCGGGCACCTCTGTGGCGGGTCCGTAGGCATGCTTCAGGGCGGACCAGTCGACGTCGTCCAGTTCCTCGGGTGGCCTCACAACGGCAACGTAGCCGGGACCACCGACAACGTCCCGACCGCTGCC